>DATCUA010000363.1:0-11313 GCA_036567645.1 Rectinemataceae bacterium
CGCGCACTAGGCCTGGTGGCACGATCGCAGGCGGGGGCATCGGGGCTGAAAGCCCTTTCCCCCCCACGGCCGAGAAGGCTCAGCCACAAGGGGCTCCACACCTTCATCCTCTGTCCCATGAGGTGGTTCCTGGAATCCCTCCCCGATATGGCCGATTCGTCTGCGGATCCCGAGCCACTGGCCGAAGGCACCCTCACCCATAGCCTCATCGGCGATATGTTCCGCGCCCTGGCCGGAGCGGATGGCCGTCTGGCTCCGGGCGCTCTCCAGTCCGCACCTTCGCTTCTGAAACAGCTGTACGGCAAGGCTGTGGCCGGAACCATCCGCTCTTTCGGGCCCGCGCTCCAGCCTTCCCTCGAAGCAACCGAACCCCGGATCGTGGACAGGTTGATTCGCCTTGTCAAAGCCGAGGGCGAGTTCGAGGCCGCTGGATGGGAAATAGGAAAGTTCGAAGCGAATCTCGCCTGGGACAGGGAGGATCTGGGCCTTGTCCTCGAAGGCAGGGCAGATAGGCTCGCTAAAGGCGCAGGCGGCCGCTTTGCCCTCGTCGATTACAAGAAGAACGGCACGCCCTCAGCCTCCCAGGTGCGGATAGGCTCCGACGGCACGATCGGCGATTTCCAGCTCGCACTCTATGCCCTCATGCTCTCGGCTTCGGGCCTAGAACCCGGTGTCGCCCTCTACTGGTCCGTGGAATCGGGCAAGCCCCTCTATGTGTTCGGTGGCGATGCGGAAAAGCCGGACTGGCAATCCTTCATGCCCGAAAGAGATGCTGTCGAATCCCTCATCCGTTCAACAGTCGCCGCAATGGACGAGGGGCGCATCCTCCAGGCCAGACCCGATGAATCCACCTGCTCCTCCTGCGGGCTCAAGCCCATCTGCAGGGCCCATTTCGCCTCGGAGGCGCGATGAAACCCTGGATTGACTCCCTCGACCCATTCCAACGCGAAGCGGCGCTCTCACCCCTCACCTGCATCGTCACAGCCGGAGCAGGGGCCGGGAAGACATCCGTCCTCGTCGCGCGGTTCCTCCACCTCGTTCTCGACCGGGGCATTCCCGTCCGCTCCATCCTCGCCCTCACGTTCACGAAGAAGGCCGCGGCTGAAATGTACGAACGCATACACGCGGCCCTCTCCGCCGTGGATTCGGATATCGCCCGAGCCCAGGTCGCCGACTTCGGAAGCGCGAGGATAAGCACCCTGGACGCTTTCTGCAAAGAACTCGCCTCGGGCCTGGCTCCCCGCCTTGGCTACACCAGCGGCTTTTCTGTGGACGACCCAGCCTGTTCCGACTTGGCCCTGGCCGTGGCGAGCCGGTTCATTGGACAACACCGGGGCGAGGAAGGCCTGGCAGACCTGCTGGCGTCCTTTTCCTACGCATCCATCGTCCGGGATCTTTTTGCGGAATTAGGCTCTGCTTTCGTCTCCCCCCTGCGACTCCTCGGTCCAATTTTCGTCCCCATGGGCCCCCGACTCGCCGCCCTCGGCCAGAAAGCCCTAGATGCACGCCTCGATCGGCTCAACGAAACCTGCGGTTCCATTATCCTCTCGGGACAGGATATAGCGTCGCCTCACAAGGATTGCCAGGCCGCGCTGGATGCGGCCTTCGCGTTCTCAGAAGCCTCGCATTCCGTCGAAGCGCCTCGGTTTCCCGACCTGTCTTCTCTATCCCCCGCCCTCCTCGGGCTCTCGCAGCTTGGATTGAGCTCCTACGGCAGGAATCCAGAAGAGCTGGAGGTGAAGGCTCTGGCTGCCTCGGCGCGGGAAGAAGCGAAGTTCCTGGCCAAGATAGCCGACTACGCTGCTTTTTTCCCCGTCCAACTCAGGCTCCTCGAACTCCTGGACGAGTACGCGGCAGAGCTGGCGGAAGCCAAGCGCCGCGCCGACATCATGGACTACAAAGATCTGGGCGCCTGCGCATTGAGCGCCCTCGGGGACAAGAATACGCGGTCATATTGGAAAGGCAGATTCCAAGCCATCCTGATAGACGAATTCCAGGACAACAATCTGCCCCAGAAGGAGCTTCTCTTCTACCTCGCGGAACAGCCGGAAGCATTTTCGCCGAGCGAAGTGGCTCCTGAAGACCTCGTCCCCGGCAAGCTCTTCTTCGTGGGCGACGAAAAGCAATCCATCTATCGCTTCAGAGGCGCCGATGTCACTGTCTTCCGCCATCTCGCTCGCCAGGTATCGGCTGCCCAGGGCGGGCGGGGAGCCCTCTCCCTCGCCATCAACTACCGCAGTTCCTCGAATCTCGTCGGCTTTTTCAACGAGTTGTTCAGCTCCGTATTCAACGAACACCCCGCCGAGGGGAGGGCTGCCTGGGACGCCGACTACCGGGCCATGCTCCCGCCTCCAAGCCGTGAGGCGGTCGAAGCCGAATTCGCTTCGACCATCAGGCTCATCGTCCAGGAGAAAGCCGAAGACGACCCCGAAGAGGCGAACGACTTCCTCGGACCCGATGAGAGCATAGCCTGGCGCACAGCCCAGGTAATCCGCGCTTGGGTCGGGAAGATGGAGCTGAGGCCCAAGCGAGGGCAGGGATCTCCCCGCAGGGCCGGATACGGGGATTTCGCCGTGCTCTTGCGAACCACCACTCACCAGCACCGCCTCGAGCGCTGGTTCAGGATCCTCAACATACCCTATGACTCGGAAGCCCCGAGGGCTCTCTTCGCCGACTCCCCAGCCAACGACATCTACGCGGCTCTTTGTCTCCTCGCCGATCCCGGGGACAGACCGAGCTGCCTCGCCGTGTTGCGGAGCCCCTTGTGCGGCATCTCGGACTCAGGCTTCGCCTCGCTCGCAGGCTGGCCCCGCCTCGGCTCCATCCTCATGGGAGAAGGCGGGGAACTCCCCGAGGACCTGGACGAAGGCGACAGGAGGGCTCTCGCCGAAACCGGAGCCTTCTTCCGGAGGCTCGCCCGGGAAGCCCGGACCGCTTCTAACGCCGACCTCGTCGAATGTATCTGGTTCGAAGGAGGCCTTCGGCTCGGCATTCTGCAAAGGCCCTCGGCGCGGCCCTTCCTCGAGCATTTCCAGGCGCTTTTCCGCCTAGCCGCGGAGGCCGACAAGGCCGGGTGCGGCCTGGCGGGCTTCCTCGGCCGCCTGAGGCCCTTTATCGAAGGAGTCCAGGAGGTTCTCGAACTCGAAAGCTCCGTCCAGCAGGACTCTTCCTGCGTCAAGATACTCACCATCCACAAGGCCAAGGGGCTCCAGTTCCCAATAGTCCTCGTGCCCTGGACCGAGGGCCAGGCGAAGAACAGGCGGGATCAGCCGCTCTGGCACAGGCTGGACGGCTGCGCGGCCATCGATGTCAAACCTTTCAACGTGCCAAAAGCCCGCGCCGAGAATGTCTTTTTCTCTCTGGCGGTCGAAGAAGAGAAACAGAAAAACCTGGCTGAGCTTCGGCGCCTCTTCTATGTCGCATGCACGAGGGCCGAGGACCACCTCGTCTTCTTGGCCAAAGCTCCAAAGAGAGAGAGACTCGGCGAAACATCCTTCCTGTACTATCTCGAATCCCTGCACGAAAAGCTGAAGGGGCGCATCGAAAGGATTTCGATGCCCGCGGTGTCCAAGGCCGAAGCCTTCGGGGCGAGAACTCCTTCACCCGAGCTCGATCCCCGGGATTTCCTCCCCGCCTACCTGGAAGCCGACGCTCCCGAGGATAGACCGCCCCGCCTCAACGTGAGCGTATCAGAACTCCAGCGCCTAGCGGCGAGCGAATCCCCCCAACCGGCTCCGGGGCCAGCGCCAGGGCTGGCTCAAGATGCGGCCGAGATTCCTCTCCGGTCGCCGATTCCGCCCGATCTCTTCGGTACTCTCTGCCACGAAGCCATCGAGCACGCTGTCCGATCGGGCTCCATCGAAGGCTTCGTCCCTTCGGAAGGCCTCCTTGGAGGGATCGACCCGGAGGACGGGCGAGCCGCCATCGGGCTTTCCCTCGGCTTCGCCCGGTCATTCCTCGACGGGGAGATCGGAACCATGCTCTCGTCCTGCGAACTCGTCGAAACGGAAAAGCCCTTCCTCATCTCTCTCGGCGGAAGAGTGATCGAAGGACGGATGGATCTCTACGCCCGATCCCGCGATGTCGTCTATGTCATCGATTTCAAGTCGGACCTCGTGGAGGATCCCCAACGCTACTCTGTCCAGCTCGAGCTCTACCGGCTTGCCGCTTGCCGCTTGGAAAAACTGCGCTCGAGGGCGCCCGGATACGAAGGAAATGCTACGCCTGCAGGCCCCGCAGGATCCGATGGCGATTACAAGACAGTCAAGGCAGGCCTCTATTGGCTCCGCTCAGGAAGGCTTTCCTGGGCCGCATCCCCCCTTCCCGAATCCGAGCTCGCCGCCTTGGCGGAGCGCGCTTCCCGGCTTCCCGCCCTGGGACATGGCGGTCCAGACGAGCTCAGTCCTTTCCAAGGCCGAGAAGAGGCCTAGCCTCGTCCCACTCCCTTCTCACCTTTTCGGCCGCGGCCTCGAACCGATCCAGCTCTTCGAAGCTCTTGGCCGGGGTCAGTTCCTCGGGCCTGGCTATGGGCAGGAGCCTCGCCTTTCCTCGGGAAGCGAGGAGGGCGTCTACGTTGTCCAGGGCGAACTCCCTTCCTTCAGGGTCGTTTCCCGGTATCTCGTAGCCCCAGCCATCCCTCCAGTAGAGGCTGGCGATCTCGTCTATGGCCGATGCCAAAGCCTTGGCCCTATACAGCCGCAACCCCACGTTCACGAGCCCCGAGAGCTTCCATGACGGATCCCGAGCTGGCAATCCCGAGCCCAGCTTATCGTGCCCGAAAGCCCTGGGAAGGCCTTTCGAATCGACGAATATAGGATAGGCCGCATCGGGAATCCTCGCCGCGGGCAAGAGGAGGTCGACATCCTCCCCTTCCTCTCCGAGAGCCTTCAGGGCTATGAGAGAAACGAGGGCGGTCAGGGGTGAACTGGCGTCCCCCCCGAAATTGGCCATGACGAAAGAAGACGAATCCCAGAGATCCCGGCATTGGCGCGCCGCGTCCCCATGGCCGAGGGCCTTTCCTCCCGGCCCAAGCTCCTGATCGCGGAAGCTCGGCTCCATCAGCGACAACCCGAGAGGATCCAGAATCGCGGCGGAAATCTCCCTTTCCCATCCCCGGATCACGATGACCTGTCTCCCGAGCCCGCGTAGCGCGTCCAGGGCGTAGGCCGCCATGGGGATCTCCTTTCCTCCCCGCCCTATGAAATTCCGTACGGGGAAGAGCCCCCGAGGAGCCCCGACCGGAAAGGAGACTACGGCCGCCTTCCTCCAATTCGGGCAATAGATCGCTCCCTTACGCGCCTCGCCGAGGGTCCTGGCCCATCTCGAGCCTGCTCCGGCGAGAAGGGTGAGGCAGGATACTTCTTTCGGATCCGGCTTGCCCCAGGTATCGAGAAGATCCCGAGCGAAACCCAGCCTCGAGCCCAGTTCTGCCAGCCCGCGGCCGGCTCCTGCGGCCGCCTCGAGTACCTCCGCCCGCGTAATGGCGTCGAGGTTCGGCTTCATGGGCAGTTGCCTGGCCCGCATTCGGCCGGTTCCGGCAGAACCTGGGATCGCGGGAAAGCTTTGTCGGGATGGATGACCCTGTATTTCTTGACAAAGCCGCAGGGCCGATAAGTCATCTTGGCCTGTCGCAGCCCATCGTTTCCGAGGTCTTGCTCGCGGTTCACCAGCGTGAAGGTATGGGGCAGGGACTGGGCAAAAGCCTGGTTGATGAACTGGTATATTCCCCTGAAACGGTCGCAGGCTTTTTCGAAGTGGACGGCGAACGACCTGCCTTTGGCGAGGGATTCGCCCATGCACCATCCTACTGGCTTCCCTTCTATGTAGTATACGGCGCCCCGCATGCCGAGAGCCGGAAAGAGCTCGAGGGCTTCCTTGGCCGCCAGGTAGTCGCCTTCGTAGCCCTTGGCCAGCTTCCATTCCTCCAGCACGGCGAGGGCGTCTGAGATATTCTGAGGCTTCATGGGCTCCTGTATGCACTCGTAGTTCGAAATGAAGCCGTTCACCAGGTTCCGCTTCTTGTGGTACTCCTTGCCCGAAAGCTCGGCCAGATCCTTCCTGTTGTAGAGGTAGTCGAAATTGTCCCTGTCCTCTTGGACGATGTAGCCTCTCGCCTCCAGCTCTATGCGGTGAAGCTCCGCCTGACTTTCCGAGAAATGCCGCATGTAGTCATGCGTTTCCATCAGCTGGTCGAAAATCTCGGGATTCTCGGGACAGCAAGGCATGCAGAAAAAGCTCTTGCCGTCCTTGCTCCCCTCTATGACTATGGCGCCGTTCGGCAAGGACGATACCTTGTAACCATAGTTGCGCCTGAACAAGTAGAAATTCGCGAAGGTGAATTCGGATATTCCGTCCTTGAGGAGGTTGAAGGCTGGATACATGCTCGGGCGCATAGAAAGGTCGATAGGGGCGAACTCGGGAAAACTGGGTATGGCGCTGGTGCTCATTTTTTCGATAATAGGCCAGGCGGCGGTCGAAAGGCAAGCTTGCGCAGATGCTACCAGGCCATGCATAATCCATACCCATGAAAACCTATGCCCCCCTCCTTTCGGAATCCTATGTACCCCGCCTCCTCGACCGCTTCCTCGGCTACGCCTCCATCGGCACCCAGAGCGACAAGCACATCGAAGCCATACCCTCCACACCCGTCCAGTGGGATCTGGCGAGGAAGTTGGTATCCGAGCTGAAGTCCCTCGGGCTTTCCGACGTGGAACTCGACGAGCACTGCTACCTGATCGCCCGACTGCCGGCCAGCCCCGGCATGGAGGGCAAACCGTCGATCGGCCTGATGGCGCACATGGACACGGCGAGCGATGTTCCTGGATCTCCCGTGCGCCCTCGCGTGGTGCGCAATTACGATGGTTCGCGCATAGAGCTATCCCCGCAGGTCAGCCTCGACCCGGCCGAATACCCCGATCTTTCCAACCACAAAGGCGACGACATCGTGGTCACCGATGGAACCACCCTCCTCGGGGCCGACGACAAGGCCGGCTTAGCGGAGATTGTTACCGCTATCGAAGAAATGCTGAAAAGGCCCGAGCTCAAGCATGGCCCGATCGAACTCTTCTTCACACCGGACGAGGAAACAGGCAAGGGCATGGATCTCTTCCCCCTGGCCAAGGCGCGATCCACGGCCTGTTACACCTTCGACGGGGGCAAATCGCCCGAACTAGAGACCGAGTGCTTCACCGCCTATGCAGTCAAGCTCGATTTCAAGGGAAAAGTCATTCACATAGGCGCCGCGAGAGGCAAGCTCGCCAACGCTACTGCGATGGCCTGCCATTTTGTATCCCTCCTGCCCCGCTCGGAAAGCCCCGAGGCTACCGACGGCTGGTACGGCTATTACTGCCCTACGGAAATCCGAGGCTCCCTCGAGTCGGCCAGCCTGGATATGTACCTGCGCGATTTCACGTCGGAAGGCATGCAGAGGCGCATAGACGCTGTCCACGCATTCGCGAAAGCGGTAGAAGCCCAGTTCCCCGGAGGGGAAGTTCGGGTGACGGTGACCAAGCAATACCTCAACATGAAGGAGCGCTTGAACCAGAGCCCAGAAGTGCTCGCGCGCCTCGAGGCTGCCGTTCGGTCAGTAGGCGAAGAGCCGGTTATCAAGCCCATCAGGGGAGGGACCGACGGCTCGCGTCTTACCGAGATGGGCATACCCACCCCGAACGTCTTCACCGGAGGATACAACTATCATTCCCGCCAGGAATGGGCCTCGCTGGGCGAGATGTCCTTGGCGGTCAAGACTATACTCGAGTTGGCGCGGCTCTGGGCCGAATGAGCCGTTCCGTCCGGGGCGGGCTTCAGAGGATGAGCTTCGCCCCGAGGACTATCTTGAGCGGGCTCAAGGGATAGGGATCGAGATTGTAAGGAGACCCTCCGCTGACCTTTGCTTCCACAGGATCCCCCGAAGGGATGAGGTAGAGCCCCTTGAGGAAGATCCCGAGATGGCCGAAGTTGAGCCCCAGGCCTCCTCCCACCTGATAGTACTTGGTGGCCAGCAGGGAATTGGAAGAATCCGGGTCATCCTCTTCCTCGGCGTAGTCCTTGGCGGCGAGGCCGAATCCCGCCTCCAGGAAGGGATCCAGGAAGGCCTTGTAGCCGAACGGGTGAACCTGCAGGTATCCGGCTATATCGAAGTCGGCCATATTCTGCCCGCCCAGATCGGCGTCGAAGTATTCCGAATAGGCTCCGCTCGCGCCCAGGGCTAGCTTGGAAAAGCCGAACTCGGCGAAGAATCCATAGAATACGCCTTCGCTCCTGAACAGGTCCGGCAGGTCCTCGATGCTCAAGTCGGCGCTGGAATAGACCGAGCCGATCCCCCCCAAGGCTATCTGGGAGTAGGCTACACCTGCGCACAGGATGAGGATGGCGAGGAGGGAGAGCAATCTGCGTTTCATTCGGTTCCTCCATGCATAAGTATATCTCAGTACCTGCCCGATGCCCAAGGCGTGGCAGGCATTCTATCTCCGCTGGCTCCTTCTCGACGCTACATTGTTACCAATTGGGGGCCGTGGTATTCTAAATTCAAAGGGAGGAGGAGATTCATGAAAAAGAAAACCCTCTTGGTCCTTCTCGGCATTGTGGCAGTTCTCGCTCTCGCCTCGGCCCAGGCCAAGACTTCGCTCAACATCCAGTGCAACCTGACAGGGGCGAAGGTCTATATCAACGACAAGCTCGCGGGGTACACCAATCCCAATTTCTCCCTCCTCGTCGTCCCCGGAACCTACACCGTCAAGGTGGTGAAGGACGGGTATCCCGAGTACAAAAGAACGGTTGAGGTAGGCAGCAGCCCAGTGACCCTGACCGTCACCCTAGGAGGTTCGGGCGCCGGTCCGGTCCAGCCTCCCAATCCTCCCCAGCCTCCACAGCCGCCCGTCCCGCCTCCACCCCCTCCCAAGCCTCCCGTCGTCAAACACCAGCTCACCGTCGATGCCAACGTGAAGGGAGCGAACGTCTATGTCAACGATAGCTTCGTAGGCGTAACGCCCTTCAACGGCAAGCTCGAACATGGCACGTACTCCGTTTCCGTCAGGATGGAAGGCTACGAAAACTACAATACCAGTTTCAGACTCGACGGCAGCTACCGCGTGTACGCCGTCCTCGAGCCCAGGCCAGTGTACATATATATCGACGCCTACAACGTCCCGATAGCTTCGGTATTCCGCGATTCAGTCTATATGGGCACGACGCCCTACCGTGGCGCATGGCCCCAGGGGAACTACGCCATCCGGATCGCAGCCTCCGGATACCAGGATTTCGTAGACCAGATGGCCATCCGAAGCCCCCTCAATCTCAGCGTCTTCCTCGAGCCTCTGCCCTCGGTCGAATACGAGATCCGATTGCCCCCCAGCTTCGGCATGACGGGAGGCGACAGGCCTCTTTCCTTCCAGGACTACCAGGTATTCCTCGACGGTAGCTACCTCATGAGTCCGACGGGCACGATGCGAACCGGCACCCACCGCCTCGAGATACGGCTGGGAGCTCTCAGGTTCGAGACGAGCTTCGAGATTCTCCAGGGAGGCAAAGCTGTCATCGAGCCCTTCCTCGGAGTGAAGATCTACTGAGCCATTCTGCCTCATGAGAGAGAAAGGGTCGCGGAAAGACGTTCCGCGGCCCTTTTTCTTTTTTTTCGCTTCCCTCGTCTTGAAACTGGCGGCCATTTATGATCTTTTACATCATATATTCGATCCTGTCGCACGACGGGTTTGCCCCGAGCCCAGGATACAAGTATACTGAACGCGAGGTTCGGGGATAATGAACAGCCTTGATCTGCAGGAATTCGAACGCGTTGCATCTCGCACGGGCGCGTTCAAGGGCGTGGAGATAGATCTGCTCCACGAAACCCTCCTCTCCTGGAAATCCTCCCCGGGCGATCCGTACACGGTCCTCGAGCTCAGGGACGGTAAAACGCTCGCGGCATTCGCAATAATAGCGAGGGTCGCAGGAAGGGAAGCCACCTACGATATCCGCTACCTCGTTGTCGACCGTGACTACCGCTCGAGCGGGGGCGGCGCGCGCCTTTTGCAGATGCTGGACGAGGATCTTCTCAAGCGCAACAGCTTCGCCGTCATCCGATACGAAACCTCCACGATCAAGGTGGGCAATATGGGCCCCAACCGCTTCGAGGAAGCAGGATACAAGGTAGTGGGCCACATCCCCGGCTACTACGGAGAGACCGACGACTACTTCTACCTGATGAAGACCATCTACCGGAACCCGCCCAAATTCGAAACCCTTGGCGCCGATCCACCCTCTGCCCAGGGAGATACTTCAAGCCCCCAGGACAGCCCGACCGCTTGATGGGCTCGGGCCTACCTGCTATATTCTCAACGTTCCGAGCCCTCCGCGGCCCGGCTCAGTGCCGAGATAGCTCACCAGGCAGAGCGGCGCACTCGTAATGCGCAGGTACCGGGTTCGATTCCCGGTCTCGGCTATACTAGATCGACAGGCGAATGGGACAGGATTCCAGGCTTCAACAGGATATTCTGGAACAGAATCGTCCTAGAATCCGCTCCAGGTGTCCTATCTCCCGCCATTCCCGCTTTCCTTCGACTACGACGCCGGTAGACCGGGGTGCTTGAAAAGAGAATAAGGCGCATGTTCTTTGGCGCGCAAACTCCATCTCTTTCCGGGACAATGTATTTCAATAGTGTTTCTTTCGGTTTTCCGAGCGATACGCAGGTGGCCTTGGAATGCGTCAATTATTAGTCAAGAAAAGAAATAATGCCCAGAGGGGGACTTGAACCCCCATGCTTTCGCACTAGAACCTGAATCTAGCGTGTCTGCCAATTCCACCATCTGGGCGAAGCGAGGTTATTCTTACCGGACTGGGTGCTGGCTGTCAATACAGGAGGAGCTTATACTGAGGGCATGAAGACGCGCGTTTTCTCGGGAAGGCTCTTCGCGGTCATGGAGAAGGGAGAGTCGGTGGCGCAGGACTTGCGAGACCTGGCAGCCCTCGTTCCGTCGCCCGGTTCTGCGGCTATTGTCACCGGCCTCGGCATGGTGAGGAATACCAACCTCGGTTATGGGCTCTACGACGGAAAGAGCGCAACTTACAAGAAGATCATCATCGAGGATAACACGGAAGTGCTCGCCTTGAGCGGTTTCCTCATCAAGGACAAGGAGTTGCCTTTCCATGTCCACATCAGCCTGGGAGACGGGGAGATGCGGGTATTCGGAGGCCACCTCTTCGACGCCGAAGTAGTCACCTTCCTCGAGCTCTGCCTGGATCTGAGCCACCTTCCCCTGTCGAGGAAGCTCAAGGATGGCTTGCCCGAGATGAAGCTGGGCGAGCCTGAGGTCTGAGCG
>DATCUA010000364.1:0-1705 GCA_036567645.1 Rectinemataceae bacterium
CCGCTTGCGCAGGTGCCCAGGACCGCCGGATGCCTTGTCCAAGAAGGCCGCCGAGAGGGTTATGCGGCCCTTCGTCCTCTCCCAGTGGTTGTTGAAGACCACGAGGGCCCTGTCCTGGCCGGTTCCGTTGGAATAGGCGAAAACGTTCTCGTCCACGTGGCCGGCTTCGGTGGTAAAATCGAAGAGGCTGAAGTTGGCGGCTTCGGCGAAGAGGGGCCTCATGCGCAGGAGGGGGAAGATTTCCTTCTCGTGGCGGGCGATGAGGGCCTCATCGGGTTTTTCGTCCTTGTAGGAGCGCCGGTACTCCATTCCGTATTTTTCCGTGAATCCCTCGATCTGCCCGTGGCCGAACATAGGCAGGCCGGGCATCGTGGCCATCATGGAGCAGACGCCAAAATACTTGTCGCCCTTCCCGAACTGGGCTACTGCCGTCTCTTCGTCCGGATTGCTCATGAAGTTGACGAAGCGCTTGAGGATCTGGGGATCGAACTCTTGCGTATTCTTGATGGTGAGCCTGTACAAGGAGTTCTTCTCCTCCTTGAGCATGTTCATGAAGGCCGAGTTGTAGACCCGGTGCATGCCGAGGGTGCGTACGAAATAGCCTTCCATCATCCAGAAGGCCTCGGCCAGGAGGAGGGTGTCGGGGGCTTTCTGGGCGCATTCGTCCACGACCTCCCTCCAGAACTCGTGGGGGAGGGCGCGGTCGAAGGCTTCGTCGGACATGGCATACTCGGCTCTCGAGGGTATGGCTCCTCCCGAGCCGGGGGCGGGATACCAGAGCCTCCTGATATGCTGGCTGGCCAGGACCATGGCGGCATCGAAGCGGATGATGTTGAAGTGCTTTGCCACATGGAGGATGCGCTCTTTGACGGCGGCGCGGGCTTCCGGATTGAGGAAGTCTATCTGCGCCGTGTCGTTCCAGGCCATCCCCGTGCCGTCGTTGCCGTGGTAGATGTAGCGGATGGCTCCCGTCCTCCTGTCCATTCGCTTGAACACGACCGCGGCGTCTGTGCGGGAGTAATAGTGGTCTTCGAGCCAAATTCCGATGGAAGGATCATCTGAGAGATCCGGCCCATGGAAGCTGTAGCCGGGGAAGGGGCAACGATCGGAGCCGATGAAGAGCTCGGGCCGCTCGCGCACCCAGCGCGAGTCTATGCCTGTGTGGTTCGGAACCATGTCGGCGGCGAGCCTGATGCCTCTCCACATGCAACGCTCCCTGAGGGAATCCAGGGCTTCCCAGCCTCCCAGGGAAGGCTCTATCTCGTAATCGAAGAGCGAATAGGCCGAGGCCGCCGCTTCCGGATTGCCGCAGGCCCGTTTGATCTTCTCGCTAGCCGCGCTTCGTTTCCAGAGCCCGATGAGCCATAGGGCCGAGAGACCCCGCTGGGCCATGATGTCGAGTTCCCTGTCGGGAATCTGGTCCAGTCGCAGAATGGGAAGGCCGTATTCCGCCGAAAGCTGGTGGAGCCAGACCAGGACGTTCTTGGCCATGAGGACAGTGGATGGCATCCAGCTCTGGTCAGAACTGAACTTTTCGTATTCCTTCCTGGAACTCGAATAGGTGTAGGCATGGATCGGGCCTGGGCCGGGGGGAAAGCGTGGCGTTTCCTCCTCTGCGATGAAATCCAGGCTGGAAAGCAGTTTCCCGCTCATGGTGCCAAGGCTCATACCCCAGTATCTCCGTATCCAGGAAAGTTGGGCTTCG
>DATCUA010000365.1:0-9408 GCA_036567645.1 Rectinemataceae bacterium
CTGTCGCGTATGGTCAGGGAAGCGCCCATGGCGAGGGCACCCGCCCTGAGGGCGCGGTCCACCTTGGCGGCCGCCTGGGCAACTGCCTCGTGATCGGCTCCGCGAACATAGGTTTCCAGGACGGCGCGGGCAGGAACCGAGTTGATGGTTGTTCCGCCTTCCTCGAGGATGGGGTGCACTCTGATGTGATCCTCGTCCCTGAAGGTGGAACGTTGGGCGTCAATAGCCTGGAGGGCGAGAACCGCGGCCGAAAGCGCGTTCACCCCCTTGTGGGGCTGGGCTCCCGCGTGCGATGCCCTGCCTGTGAACTCGGCCCTTTTTGACATAAAGCCGTTCAGGGTGCCGTTAACCGTGGCCTGCCTCTCGGGTGAATCGGCCATGGAATGGTACTTGAGAACGAGACTGGCCTCGGGCATGATCCCGGCTCGTATCATCTCCTGCTTTCCCGAAAGGTAGACAATCTGCCCTTCCTCCTTGAGAGCCCTGCGGCGCCCAAGATCGACGTATTCCTCTGCTGGAGATGCTGCGAATATGACCCGCATGCCTTCGAGCCCGGCGGCGCCGGCCTCGGCCAGGGCCCTGAAGGCGCCCAGCATCACGGCCATCTGCGCATGGTGGCCACAGGAATGGCAAACTCCGCCCTGGGCCCCCAAGGTGGGAAGGGCATCCATGTCCGCCAACAACACAATGGAGGGATCCCCTTCCGCGCCTCGGCCCAGCTCGGCCATGACGCCTGTCCTGGCGTAGCCGGTGGATATCCTCGCCCCCGTGCCGGCCAGCTCCTTGACGAGGATTCCGAGCGTCTCGTATTCGAAGAATCCGAGTTCGGCGTTTGCGGCCAGGCGCTCTGCCAGGGAAAACAAGCCGGCTTTGCCGGCTTCGAGAGCTTCGAGCGCTCTCTGGCGGTTGAGTTCCATGCCTCATGATACAGCGCGTTCCGGATACGGGCCAGATGCCTTGCTCCTTGCCTCGTTTCCGATGGGGGCTATACTGTGCCTATGCTCCAATCCGACATACTGCTTCGGCTCACGTCCCTGGATTCTCCCGCTGTAGTCGCATGGATAGTCTCGGTCAGCGGATCCGCCCCTCGGCACGAAGGCACGGCCATGCTCATCCCCCAGACCGGGGAGAGCCTGGGCACGGTCGGCGGGGGAATCGTGGAAGCCCGCGCCCTCGAAAAGGCGAGGGAATGTTTCGCCCATAGCGCTTCATCCATGGCGGAAGTCTTTCTCGAGGGGGAGGAAGCGAAAGGAAGCGAGGGCATCTGCGGTGGGAAGGTCTGCCTGATGCTGGACTACATCGAGCCGGGAGGGCTCTATTCCCTAGCCGCCGCATCCTTCGATGCGGGCTCGGGTGCCATCCTCGTGCTGAAACCCGATGGGATCGAACCCGGAGCCATCGCTGCCCTCGACGCCACTGGCAGCGTGCTAGCCCGACGCGGGCAAGCCTCCGTTCCGGGAAGCGGCTTCGTCCCCGAATCGGGCGCCGCCGCCAAGGCCCTCTCCTCCCCCTCGGGCTTCTACAAATCGCCATCGGGCCTCCTCTACGCGGCGGTGGCCTTCCCCGACAGTCTCCTCATCCTCGGAGGAGGCTATGTGGGCAGCGCCCTGGCCTGGCTCGCCCCCCGCCTCGGCTTCAAGGTCACTGTTGCCGATTTCAGGCCAGAATTCGCTTCTCCGGGCAGGTTTCCTCCCGAGGTGCGATGCAGGCTCGGGGACTTCTCAGGCGCCATCGAGGAGTTCCCTTTCGACGCCCGGACGAGCTATGTCGTGGTCGTCAGTCCCGGCCACGCCCAGGATCTGGAATGCCTCCGCTCCATCCTGGTCCGCGAATACCGCTACGCCGGATTCATCGGCTCCAAGCGCAAGGCCCGCCTCCTCCTCGAAAGCCTCATCGCCGAAGGCTTTCCTCGCCACAAGGTCCTGTCTTTGCGCGGTCCCATAGGAGCCGACATAGGGGCCGAAACCCCAGAAGAGATAGCCGTCTCCATCCTTGCCGAGATGATAGCCGTCAGGCGCGGCTCTCCGGCGGCGGATGCCATGGATGCCGACAGGAGCCGCCGAAGGGGGCTATGAGAGGTGGATTTCTTCCGGATTCGTGCTTCTTGAACCTCCGGAGCAAAACCCGCCTCGATTCCCTCCCTTTACTAGACTATGTAGGGATGGTATTTGATTACCAAAGAAGTAGTGCTCGCGCAAAGCCGAGCCACACAAGGAGCGTACCCCATGAAGAAATCGATTCTAGCTCTGGGCCTGATTCTCGCCCTGGCCCTCCCCCTGGCGGCCCAAGCCCCCGCCAAGGCCTCCGTCTTCCTCATCATATCCGGCGCCCTGGGCGACAAGGGATTCAACGACTCGGCCAAGGCCGGCCTCGACATGATGAAGGAGAAGTTCGGCGACAAGATCACCGTCAAGTACACCGAGCTGGGAACCGACGCGGCCAAGTACGCCCCCGCCCTCGAGGACGCGGGTGCCGAAGGCTATTCGGTCGTGCTCTGCTCCAACAACTTCAACAGCCAGGTTCAGGACGTGGCCCCGCGATATCCCAACACTCTCTACATCATGTACGACGGCTGGACCGCGGCCACCATACCCAACGTACACTGCATCCAGTACAAGAACTCCGAAGCCGGCTATCTGGCCGGCGTCCTGGCGGGAATCTTCACCAAGACCCAGGGCGACGCCAGGCTCAACAAGGAGAACGTCATCGGCTTCATCGGCGGACGCGAGGGCACGGGCATCAACGACTTCCAGGTCGGCTACATAGCCGGAGCCCAGAAGGTCAACCCGAGCATCAAGATCGTCTACAATTATGTCAACTCGTTCACGGATACTGCGAAAGCCAAGGATCAGTCCCTGATCCAATACAAGACCTACAAGGCCGACGTCATCTACCACGCCGCCGGGCGCGCAGGCTTAGGCGTCTTCGACGCGGCTGTGGAAGCTGGTAGCTACGCCATCGGCGTGGACACCGACCAGGCCGCCCTCTTCCCCACCGATCCGGTCAAGGCGGGCCTCATCCTCACTTCCACCATGAAGCGCGTCGACCTCACCCTCTTCCAGGCCGTGAGCCAATTCATGGCGGGCGAAAAGCTCGGCGGGAAGAAGATCTACGTGGGCGCCAAGGAAGGGGCCATAGCCTACGCGCCCTTCAACAAGGCCGTCCCCGTTTCCATGCAGAAGGAACTCGACCTCGTCCTCGCCGATATCAAAGCGGGCAAGGTGAAGATTCCTTCCGCCTTCGACATGACGGTGGACGAGATCAACAAGATGCGCGACTCGGTAAATCCCGCCAAGAAATGAATCCCTCCTGACATCCGCGATGTCCGAACGTGCCCACTCTCCGGAAGGAGGTGGGCACGTTCGCAATCTGTCAGAGGAGGACCAGGTGGAATTCATACTAGAGACGAAAAGCCTCACCAAGGTCTATCCCAACGGCACCATGGCCAACAAGCAGGTCGATTTCGGCGTGCGGCCCGGGGAAATCCTTGGATTGGTTGGAGAGAATGGGGCGGGCAAGTCCACCCTGATGAAGGTGCTCTACGGCGAGGAAGCCCCAAGCTCGGGCGAGCTTTTCCTGGACGGGAAGCCTGTTTCTTTTTCCTCCTCCCAAGACGCTATCAAGGCGGGCATAGGGATGGTGCACCAGCACTTCATGCTCGTGCCCAGCCTCAGCCTCGCGGAAAACCTTGTCCTCGGCGGGGAGCCCCGGAAGCGGATCACGGGCTTCTTCGACCTCGAGAAAGCGGTGGCCGTAACCGAGGAACTGGCGGCCAAGTACAACCTCAAGGTCTTCGCCAGGGCCCGGGTGGTCGATGTCTCCGTATCCATGCGCCAGAAGCTGGAAATCCTCAAGACCCTCTATCGAGGCGCACGCATCCTCATCCTCGACGAGCCCACGGCCGTGCTCACGCCCCAGGAGACAGACGAGCTTTTCGCCGAGCTCAAGGCTTTGCGCGACCGCGGCCACACCATCATCTTCATCAGCCACAAGCTCAACGAGATATTCAAGCTCTGCGAGAGGGTGAGCGTGATGCGCGACGGACGCATGATCGGTACACACGAGGTGTCCGAAGTGGACAGGCAGACCATTTCCAACGAGATGGTAGGCCGCGAAGTCCTCCTTTCAGTCAAGAAGGGAACGGCGAAGCCGGGAAAAACCGTACTCGTCGCACGCGACCTCTCATTCGTCGACGATTTCGGCATCAAGGCTCTCGACCGCGTCTCCCTCTCGCTGCGCAAAGGCGAGATCCTGGGCGTCGTGGGCGTAGACGGGAACGGACAATCGGAGCTGGTAAAAATACTTACAGGATCGGAGAAGACACTGACGGGATCGATCGAGGTGGACGGCAAGGACCTGAGCGAGGCTAGCCAGCGCAAAATGCGCGCCGCAGGCATAGCCCATATAGCCGAGGACAGGATGACGGTAGGCACGGCCCAGCCGGCATCCATAGCCGACAACCTCCTCGCCGACCGCTACCGGACGCGCGAGTTCTCATCCCGGATGGGCTTCATGCGCAGGCAGGTCATGGCTCAGACGGCAAAGCGAATAGTCGAGGATTTCGATATCCGTTGCCGCTCGACCGACCAACCAGTGGGCAGCCTCTCGGGCGGCAACATGCAGAAGGTCGTCGTGGGCAGGGAATTCACGGCGGACGCTGAAATACTCGTCGTGGCCCAGCCAACCAGAGGGGTGGACGTGGGCGCCATAGAATACATACACAAACGGATCATCGAGATGCGCGACGCCGGCAAGGCCATCCTCCTCGTCTCTTCCGACCTCCAGGAAGTGATGTCCCTTTCGGACAGCCTGGTCGTGATGAACTCGGGTCGGCTGGTAGCCTACTTCGAGGACGCTTCGGCGACTACGGATAAAGAGCTGGGTCTCTACATGCTGGGATTGAAGCGGCAATCGGCCGAGGAGATCGGGAGGGTCCTCCATGCGTGAAGCGAAAGATCATAAGAAAGGGTCCCTCATGAAGCTCGGATTCTTCTTCACCGACAGGGATAAATTGGAGCCCGCCCTGGTCACCGTGCTCGCCGGGCTCTTCTCCATCCTCATGGGGATAGGCCTCATCTTCCTCGTGAGCAAGGATCCGGCTACCTCGGTGAAGAACTTCCTCCTCGCGCCCTTCCTGAGGACCTACAACTTCTACTACCTCCTCATCGTCATCATACCCCTCACCTTCACGGGCCTTTCGCTCTGCATCATCTACAGCCTCCGCTACGCCAGCCTCATCGTGGACTCCTGCTTCTACATCGGAGCCATCGTCGCCACGGTGATAGGTGTCAAGATCAGCCTGCCTGCGGGCTGGCACCCGGCTTTCGCCTTCCTCGTCTCGGGCATCGCGGGCGGCCTCATCGGCACCTTGCCCGCCATCCTCAAGATCAAGTGGAGGGCGAACGAGCTCGTGTCTTCCCTCATGTTCAACTACGTGTTCTACTTCGTAGGCAGTTCCGTTATCCTCTATCTCCTGCGCGACCGCAACCAGACCATCATGGCATCCCTCCCCTTCCGTCCCAGCTTCGCCTTGCCCAAACTGATACCCAATACCCAGCTCCACGCCGGTATCTTCATAGCCGCGGCGGCCGTCTTCCTCGTCACCATCTTCCTCTTCAGGACGCGATGGGGATTCGAAATCCGCATAGCGGGAGCCAATCCGAAATTCGCCGCCTACGCAGGCGTGCCTATAGCTTCGGTAGCCGTATACGCCCACTTCGTCGCGGGCTTCATCGGAGGGGTCGGAGGGGCTGTGGAGATGTCCGGCCTCTACCGGGCTTTCATCTGGCAGATGAACCCATCCTACGCGATGGACGGGGTGATCGTGGCCATGCTCGCACGCAAGAATCCCAAGTTCGTGCCACTGTCAGCCCTCTTCCTCGCCTACCTGCGCGTGGGCGCTGATTTCATGTCGCGCCGGGGAGACGTGGCCTTCGAGTTCATCACCCTCCTCCAGGGAACCATCATCCTCATCCTCGCCTCGGACAAGATCATCAACTACTTCAAGGCGAAACGGCTACGCAGGAACGCCCTGGCGGCCGAAGCCGCCCTGGCAGCCGGGGCAGGTCCGGCCTCCCTATCCGGCTCCTCGCCCGGGGCTAGGGGATCTGTAGGAGGCCGAGCATGATAGGATTCATGGCGACCGTCTTTTCATCCTCCAATTACTGGTTCATCGTCATCCGTTCCATGGCTCCCATCCTCCTCGTGACCCTCGGGGCCGTGATCACCGAACAGGCCGGGGTGAGGAACATGGCTTTGGAGGGCTCCATGCTCTGGGCCGCCCTTCTCGGGGTAATCGTCAGCGCCTGGACTGGAAGCCCGTGGCTAGGCCTCCTGGCCGGCATTCTGGCGGGAGTGGCCATAGCCCTGATCCTGGGCCTCTTCAGCCTCAAGCTGGACGCCAACGCCGTGCTCTGCGGCGTGGCCCTCAATCTCTTCTCGACGGGCGGCACGGTGTTCGTGCTATTCTCCCTCACCGGGGACAAGGGCATCTCCTCCTCCCTGGCGAGCAAGGTGCTGCCTATCGTTCGCATTCCCTTCATCGAGGGCATACCGTGGATCGGTAGCGTCATCTCCGGGCACAATATTGCCGTATGGTTCGCCTTGGCCGCCGTAATCGTCATCCACATCATCCTGAACAAGGCCAGGATCGGGCGGAGAATCCGGGCTACTGGCGAGAACCTGGACGCCGCGAAAGCCGCGGGCATCGATCCTCTGAGGATCAAGTTTTTCACCCTCGTCGTCTCCGGAGTCCTGGCGGGCATAGCGGGCTGCTTCTTGAGCATGGGCTATACATCCAACTTCACTTCGGGCATAGCTGCAGGACGGGGCTACGTGGCAAACGCGGCCCAGGTTGTGGCAGGGGGCACAGCCTTCGGATCGATCTTCGCCTCCCTCATCTTCGGACTGGCCGACGCCATGGCCACCTATCTGCAGAACTATGGTCTCCCGCCAGAGCTCATTCAGGCCCTGCCCTATCTCGTAACCATCCTCGGCTTCATCGTCGTCACCCTGATACGCGACCGTCGCGAAGCCCTGCGCAAGCGCAGGCTCTTCGAGGGCGGCTCTGGGCCCTCGGCTTTCAAGCCCAGCCCCGCATCCCAGGGCGGAGGCGAGACGTGAGCGCCCTGGGTGGAACGCCAAAACACGATCTGGTAGTCACGGCAGCAGCCGTCCTCACCCTCGATCCCCAATGGAGGATCTTCGAGCCGGGCTACATAGCCGTGGACGCGGGGAGGATAAGCGCAGTCGGCCCCGTGTCGGAACTGGGGGGCGGCGCGTCGGCCGGCGCTGTTGCCGGATCTACTTCTGCCCCCAAGGCCGCGCGTCGCATCGACGCGGGCTTCAGCCTCCTCATGCCCGGCTTCGTCAACGCCCATACCCACATCCCCATGGCAGTCTTCAGGGGAGCGTGCGAGGACATCCCCAACCGCCTTTCCAAAGTCATCTTCCCCCTCGAGCGCGACCTCGTCACTCGAGAGCTCACTTATTGGTCCTCCCTCTACTGCCTCGCGGAGATGGCCAGCTCGGGCACAACCACATTCGCCGACATGTACTACTTCGAGGACGAGGTGGCCAAGGCAACGGACAAGGCGGGCTTGCGCGCCATACTGGGAGAAACGGTCCTGGGCCACGCCGCGCCCGACGCCACCGAAGGCTATGGCGGCATAGAGTACGCAAGGCGCTTCATTAGGGAGTGGAATGGTCATGAACGGATCCAACCCTGCATAGCCCCCCACGCGCCCTACACCGTGGACGCGGAGCGTCTTGCGCACATCGCCCGGATGGCCGAGGAGCTCGATGCCGACATCATGATGCACGTGGCCGAGATGGATTTCGAGCATGAGCGTTTCTCCTCGCTTGGCGGCTCGGTCCTGCGCTACCTGGACTCGGTTCCCGGCCTCCTCTCGCCCCGCCTCCTGGCCGTCCACATGCTCTACCTCGACGAGTCGGACATAGCTCTCGCGGCCGAGCGCGGCCTCCGAGTCGCCCATTGCCCCTCCTCCAACGCCAAATCCGGCCGCCTGATCTGCCCTGCATGGCGCCTCGCCGAGGCAGGGGTTCCCCTGGGCCTCGGCACGGACGGCCCACTCTCGGGCAACGGCATGGACATGGAGGGCGTGCTCAATCTCTATCCCAAGATGCAAAAGGTCCGGGAAGGACGCCGCGATATCGTGACAGCCCGCGAGGCCGTGCGGACTGCGACTCTGGGCGGCGCCGAAGCCCTGGGATTGGGTGACGAGATTGGCTCCCTCGAGGTGGGCAAGAAAGCCGACTTCATCCTGGTCGACCTGGACGACTTCAACATCCAACCCGTCTACGACTGGTATTCCACCATCGTCTACGCCCTGAGGCCGCACAACGTCAGGTCCGTCTTCGTGGACGGCCGCCCCGTGGTCCAGGAAGGGCGCATGTCGGGTTTCGACCAGGGCGAGGTCTTCGAGAGGATGTTGCGGATGCGGGGGGATTGTGGGGAGAATATTTCACGGATTTCCGTGTAGAAATCCAAGAAACAGGAACAGCGGACAGGATCACAGGACCATGCAGGACGGACTGTCTCAAAGATCCATAGTCGACCTGTACGGCACAGCTTTGGCCCTGAATTCTGCTTGCGCGGCGGCAAGAAGCCCGGGTTCGGCCGCCAGGCGGAATGCGGCCAGGGCCATGGCGCTTCCCGCCCAGCGCATGGCCTTGAAAGCCCAGGAAGAGCCCGAGGCTGCGCAGGACTGCCAGGTATGGGCGCCCACGCCCAGGGGCCAGGCGGCCGCGTTCATCTGGCCCACGGGCACGACATAGGAAACGTCACCCGTGTCCAGGGAGCCGCCGATCCGCTTGCCTGAGCCGAAGTCGCCCACCTCTCTGTGGAGGGGGTTTTTCAAAAGCTGGGCGGGGGCGCCGATGGGAAGGAGTGTCGCCGGCCTGTCTTCCTTTGCAACCGTGGCCTGGAGCTTCCTGGCGAATTCCAATTCCGCCTCGCTCGGCTCGGGAAGGGGAAGGCTCCGCATCGCCTCCAGAAGGGCGTCCTGGATGGTCTCGTTGGGGCGGTAGTCGCACTTACCGTGCTTTATCTCCACCGAGTGCCTTGTCTCGGTCATGAGGCAGGCCCCCTGGGCGGCCTTGCCCACCCGCTTCATGACCGAGCGGACCGCGGCCGCCGATGGCGCCCTGATGTAGAGGAAGGTGGCCGCGCTCTCGGGCACGATGTTGGGGCGCTGGCCCCCATCGGAGATCACGTAGTGGAGCAGGACCCCCGGCTCCAGATGCTCGCGCATGAACTCGAGCGATAGGTTGAAAAGCTGGGCCGCGTCCAGGGCGGAGCGGCCGGCGTGGGGAGCCATGCCCGCGTGGCTCGCCCTGCCTTTGAATGAGAAGACAGCGGCCAGGTTGGCCGAGCTCAGGTAGCGGTGC
>DATCUA010000366.1:0-6248 GCA_036567645.1 Rectinemataceae bacterium
GAGCTTCCTCCTCATCATCTCGTCGGCCATCGCCTTCGGCCTGGGAGCCCAGGCGAAGCCCATAAAGCCAGAGGCGGCGCGCAGCCTCCTCCAGACCAACAAGAACGCCATCCTCGTCGATGTCCGCACCCTGGAGGAATATGTCGGCGGCCATATAGCGGGGGCCATCCTCCTCCCCTACGACGCCATCAACGCGGTCTCGGCAACCGCCGCCTTAGGCGCCGACAAGGATAGGGAGATCATCCTCTACTGCAGGAGCGGAAGACGGAGTTCGATAGCCGCTTCGACCCTCGTGTCTCTGGGATATAAAAAGGTCTACGACCTGGGCGCCATCCAATCCTGGCCCTACGGCACGGTGAAAGGCCAGCCTCCCAAGCGCTAGACGCTCGAGTCGCCCGGATTTCCGGAGGCTGCGAACCTTCCCGCTCCGCCGAAGCTTCCGAGAATCTATCAGGTCTTGAAAATTTCTCGTATCTTGTCCTCGAGACTCCCTGCGGCTTTTTCTATCCCCTCGCCCAGGACATTGATCACCTTGACGATGGGGTCGTCGCTCTTCCGGATCTCCTCCCTGTAGTACTGGAATCCCTGCTTTAAATCCCCAGTTCCTTCCGTGGGTCGCTCGGCCGGGCCAAAGCCCCGCTTGATATAGTCGCCATCCAGGATGGCCTGGTAAGCGCCCGAGCTCGCCCAGGTCTTGAGTTCGCCCAGTCGCACGACGGGGTAGGGATGGGAGAGCTTCATCTGGCCGAAGAACTTGTGTACCGAATCGAGAACAGTCTTCTGCGACTCGTACTCCTGAGCCTGCTCGAAGAATGCGTTGAGGTTGACCTGGGAGAGGTCGTCGGCCCCGGCCATCTTCATGAGGATGTTGTACGAGGGCGTCTCTTCCTGGACGGCGAGGAGTTCGGCCCTATCCGAGCTGAGCTCGCTTTTCCGATTCCATTCCATCAGTGCCGCCCAGACGGCGCTCTTCACGAGCTCCCCCATGGGGATGAAGCTCAAGGAGAGATTGGAGATGAACCAGATGAGGGTTTTGTAGAGGCTGTGGCCGCTCATGATATGGCCCATCTCGTGGGCGATGATTGCGGTGAGCTCCTTTTCGTCGAAGGATCGCAGAAGGGCGGAATTGAGAGTGATGAAGGGCTTTTCCACCCCCAGGGCCCCCGCGTTGAACACGGGATTCTGGCAGACGAAAAGCTCGGGCCGGTAGTCCCAGTCGAAGGTGTCCACTACCTTGTCCATGATGGCGTTCAGCCGGGGATACTGAGCTGGAGTGACCTTGACGTTGGATGCGAGGACTTCCAGCCGCAGGCCCCGCTCGGTTGTAGCCGAAATGAGGCGCTTGGCGAGCTCGTCGAGTCCCTTGAGCTGGCGCACGGCCCCGAGGGCGGCCTTGTCCGCCGGATGTTCCCAGGATCGTGGGTCTATGGCGTAGAGCTTTTTCAAGCGTTTTTCGAGCATGGCGTTCCTCCCTGATTTCCTTTATGAAATGAGCCGGTGCCGAATCGGCGCCACACCAGCGCCGCTCCTGCGCCGCTACTGCGCCGATTCTATACCGCGGCGCCATCGCGCGGTAGCTTCCCCGGCGCGACGCTTTCTCGGATGTGGCGCATTGACTCGGCTTTCCCCTCTCGGGATGATAGCCAGCTGGGAGGACCCATGCAGTACACATATCCCCAGAACTACACGCCCCTCTTGGGCGTGCGCGAGACCGAGCGGGCCATCAAGGAGATCAAGGACTTCTTCCAGCTGAGCCTAGCCACCGAGCTCAATCTCACGCGAGTGACCGCCCCCCTCTTCGTCCTCTCGGGCATGGGGATCAACGACGACCTCAATGGGGTGGAGCGCCCCGTGGCCTTCCCGGTCAAGGCCCTGGGCGACCAGAAGGCGGAGATCGTCCATTCGCTGGCCAAGTGGAAGCGGCTGGCCCTCGCCCAATATGGCTTCAAGAAGGGCTTCGGCCTCTATACCGACATGAATGCCATCAGGGCCGACGAAGACCTCGACCCCATCCATTCCCTCTACGTGGACCAGTGGGACTGGGAGCGGGTGATCGACGAAAAAGAGCGCAATCTCGATTTCCTCGAGCATGTCGTGTTGAGGATTTACTCTGCCATCAAGCGCCTCGAGTTCAGGATGCACGACCTCTATGACGCCATCCCCTTGGAATTGCCCGAGAAGATCCATTTCGTCCACGCCGAGGATGCCCTGGAAGCCTATCCGAGCCTGAGCCCGAAGGAGAGGGAAGACGCCCTCGCGGAAAAGTACGGGGCGATCTTCCTCATCGGCATAGGCGGAGTCCTTGCCGATGGCAGGGCCCACGACGGACGCGCTCCCGACTACGACGACTGGAGTACGCCGACTCGGGGCGGGCGCAGGGGCCTGAACGGGGACATCATCGTGTGGAACTCGGTGCTGAGGCGGTCTTTCGAACTCTCTTCCATGGGAATCCGGGTCGATCCCGAGGCTCTGGAGCGCCAGCTAGCGATCTCGGGGAAGGAAAACAGGAAGTCTCTGTATTTCCACAAAAAGCTCCTCGATGGAGAGCTGCCTCTCTGTATTGGCGGGGGCATAGGCCAGTCGAGGCTCTGTATGTACATGCTAAAGAAGGCCCACATAGGAGAAATCCAGGTGGGAATCTGGCCGGACGATATGCGCGCCGAGTGCGCCAAGGCGGGGATAGTCCTACTCTAAATCCAATCTAGATATATTCTTAATACGAATCGAGCTCTCGGCGCGATTTTTTGCGTCGGGGGCTTGTCGCTTTTAAAAAAGGTTTATATATTAATTTCATTACTTTACCAAATTGTTGGTAATATTACGAAGAACAGAGAGGAGCCCATGCCCCGAACCGAAAGCCGACAGCATTCCCCGAGCCTTCTCCTCGATGAAGCCGAACGCCAATTTTCCAAGCGGGGCTACGCTGCGGTCACCCTGCGCGACATCGGCCAAGCCCTCGGCCTGAGCCACGCCTCCATCTACTATCATTTCCCGGGAGGCAAGGAAGAGCTCTTCACGGCTGTCACGCGCCGCTCGATAGAGCGTCACGGCGAGGCGCTCAAAGCGATCCTCGACGACTCCAGAGGCGACATACGCGGGCAGCTCGCCGGAGCGGCGCACTGGCTCCTCTCCCAGGAACCCCTGGATCTCATCCGGATGGAGGAATCGGACATGCCGGCGATAGACCAGGATGCTGCCAAAGATCTGAGCGGCATGCTCTACGGCAAGATTCTCCTCCGGATCCAGGACGCGCTCCAGGAAGCCGACGAAAACGGAGAGATCCATTGCCCCCACCCCGGCCTCGCGGGGAACGCCCTGGTGGGCATGATCGAGAGCTTCCACGCCGTGCCCCCTTACGCAATCCGAGGCTCGAAACTGGAGATGGCCTTGGAGATGATCGACGTGGTTTTGAAAGGATTGGATTACAGGCCGAAAGCGCAACCAGGGAATGGCTCCCCGTCGGGGCAGGCCATCCCGGGCGCAGGTGCTGGAAACATATAAAAAGGAGATACCATGAGCATCGAGAAGAGAAGACGATTCACGTTCAAGACTGGCGTCCTCGCCCTCATACTTTTGGCTGGATCCGCCGCTACCCTCCAGGCCCAAGCCCAGCCCGGACCCTATTTCCAGGTCGAGCAGGGCGCCCTGAAGCTGCTCAAGCATACCTATCGGGTAGGCGCTGTAGCGGACGGCAACGACGACTTCGACTTCGTGGCCCAGGGCGGACAGGAAATCCTGTCGTTCTTCGAGAGGTACACCGCGGGCATCGTGTTCGGTACCAGGCACGACCTCTCTTTCCTCTATCAGCCTCTCGAGTTGGTCACCAATGTCCGATTCAAGGACTCCGTACAGATCGACGATGTAACCTTCGCGACGGGCACCCCGATGAAACTGACCTACAGCTTCCCATTCTACCGCATCACCTATAGGTACAACCTGCTCAGCACTCCGACCTACAACCTCGGTGTGGGAGCCGCCCTCCAGATGCGCAACGCATCCATCCGCTTCGAAGATCTCTCGGGCGCCGCCGGCAAACTCGTAGTCTCCCAGAATCTCGGCCCCGTGCCCGCCCTCTCCCTCGCCGGGCGCACGAGCCTTGGCAAGAAGGCCTTCATCGGCTTCGAGGCCACAGGCTCCTACGCGTCGAGCGCCCTCTTCAACGGCGCCAACTTCACCTTCGAGGGCTCCGTCCTCGACGCTTCGATCCGGGGCGGCTACGTCTTCGACCAGGGATCCGAGGCTTTCGCCAACCTGCGCTTCTTCGGTGGCACGGCGAACGGAATCTCCCAGTATCCAGACGTTTCCTGGGCCGAGGCCGACAGCAACGAGACTTCTAATATCATTGCCACCTTGAGCCTCACGTTCGGGGGCACGGTACGCCTCCGCTAGACGATCGGTCTTCCAGAAGGCCGGGCGCGGGGAAAGCCTCGCGTCCGGTTTTGCCGTCTACCGAAGATGGAAGTCCGAGACGCCTTGAACGCATGGAGCAAGGAGTCCGCCTCGTGCTCCGGTGGATCGAGGCTCTGAATAGCGGCGGAGAGAGCGCCGCACAGGCATATATGGCTCCGGATTGCAGGATCGAAGGAGCTCCCGATATCGGCCCTGGCGAGAGGCTCGAGATCGAAGAAATACTCGGCTTCGGCAGCCGGTGCATCCTGAGATGGAGAATAGCCGTATCGGAGATGCATGGCCTGGATATGTTCCGGATCAGGGACGGCCTGATCGTCGAACGCCTATCCTATAGGTCTACCAAGCCCTGAAATCCTGTCTTCAGCGTAGCGACCCAGTCAGCCTCGAGCCTTCGGCTCTTCACTGAATCCCGGCTCGTGGCTACAATCGCCGGAAGAGGTGCAGAAACGGAACTCCTCCTTGTCCTCATGGCCGCTCTCTTCGCGGCCGGAATCGCCGAATCCCTCACGCTTCGAGGCAATCTGGCAAGGATACCGGTCCGCGTCCTCGTCAACGGAACCAGGGGCAAGTCCCAGGTGACCCGTCTCGTGGCGGCGGCCCTGCGCGAGGCCGGGTTCAAGACAATCGCCAAGACGACAGGATCCGCGGCCATGCTGATCATGGAGGACGGATCGGAGACGCCGGTATCGCGCCCCCGGGGCGCCAGGATCACCGAGCAGACTGGCCTGGCCAGGCTCGCCGCCCGCAGGAAGGCCGATGCCCTCGTCGTGGAATGCATGGCGGTCAGGCCCGATTCCCAGGAAGCGATGCGGCGCCATCTGGTGCGCCCCACCCTCACCCTCATCACCAACGCGCGCGTGGATCATGTGGAGGAGATGGGCCCCGTCCTGGAAGATACCGTAGCCGCCCTAAAGCGCTCGGTCGATCCGGAAAGCGCCCTGATCACCTGCGCCGAAGGCTTCGAGGGAGCGGCCACGAACGTGATCCGCGCGCGCGCCGACGAGGAGATCGAGGCTGAAGCCCTGGGCATGCCCTTCCATATCTTCCCGGAAAACCTCGCCCTCGCCATAGCCGCCAGCTCCGAACTGGGAGTGGATCGGAAGACAGCCCTGAGGGGCATGGCCAAGGCCGCTCCCGACCCAGGCGCGCTCAGGGTCTTCGAGCTGGCGGAACCGGGCGGGGAAGCCAATGTCGATGCGGCCGCCTCTGATTTTGGCCCTCGGTTCGACGCACCCCACTCCATCTGGTTCGTCAACGCTTTCGCGGCGAACGACCTGGAGTCGACTGTAGCAGTATGGGAGGAAGCCTCCGCCGCCCTTCCTGCGGACATTCCCGTCGTCCTCGCCTACAACAACAGGGCCGACAGGGAATACCGTCTCCGGGAATTCGCCGGCCTCCCAGCCTCCATAGGCGCGGAAAGGGCGAGGCTCGTCATAGTTCTGGGAGAAAACGCGGCCAAGGCCGCCCGGCGATTCTCCAAGTCGGGCCTGCGGGCCGAGATTGGGCCTCCCGCGGGCAAAGCCTCCGCCAGAAGATTCCCGGCCGAGTTCCTGAGCCAGGCGCGCTCTCTCGTACCAGGCCCCTTCATCATATTCGGAGCGGGCAACATCAAGGGTCCGGGACTCGAGCTCGCCTGGTACTTCCAAAAATCGGGGCGGGAGATCCGCCTCGGCCGCGTCCCCGCAGCCGTTCCGCCGGAGGAACCCTGATGCTCCCCGAATCCATCGGCTTCGGCATCCTATTCAGCTTCCTCTCGGGGGAGCTCCTCGGCATAACGGCAGGCGGACTGGTATCCCCGGGCTATCTGGCGTATTTCCTCGGGCAGCCGCTGAGGATCG
>DATCUA010000367.1:0-2200 GCA_036567645.1 Rectinemataceae bacterium
CCAGATTCGAGCAGATGTGCGCCGACCTCTTCGAGCGCACGAAGGAGCCCTGCCGCAAGGCCGTGGCAGACGCGGGCCTCACCTTCGACAAGATCGACGAGGTCATCCTGGTGGGCGGCTCCACCCGCACCCCCAAAGTCCAGCAAGTGGTACGGGAGCTCTTCGGCAAGGAGCCTTCCAAGGGCGTCAACCCCGACGAGGCAGTGGCCGTGGGCGCGGCCATCCAGGGCGGCATACTGGGCGGAGACGTCAAGGACGTCCTCCTCCTCGATGTGACGCCCCTCTCCCTGGGCATCGAAACCCTAGGCGGCGTGTTCACCCGCCTCATCCAGCGCAATACCACCATACCCTGCCGCAAGAGCCAGATATTCTCCACGGCGGCAGACGGTCAGAACGCCGTGTCCATCCATGTGCTCCAGGGAGAACGGGAGATGGCCAGCCAGAACCGTACCTTGGGCCGCTTCGACCTCATGGGCATCCCCCCGGCACCCCGCGGGGTTCCCCAGATCGAGGTCACCTTCGATATAGACGCAAACGGCATAGTGCACGTCTCGGCCAAGGATCTCGGCACGGGCAAGGAGCAGAAGATCCGTATCGAGGCTTCCTCCGGCCTCAACGAGAGCGAAATAGACAAGATGGTCCGCGAAGCCGAGGCCCACGCCGAGGAGGACAAGCGCGAGCGAGAGCGGGTGGAGGCGCGCAACGAGGCCGACGCCCTCATCTACCAGACGGAGAAGTCGCTGAAAGAGATCGGGGACAAGGTCGGTCCCGGGGACAAGGCCAACATCGAGAACGCCATCAAGGAACTGCGCTCTGCAATGCAGGGCTCGGATCTGGAGGCCATAAAGCAGAAGACCGAGGCGCTCAAGCAGGCTTCCTACAAGCTCTCCGAGGAGCTGTACAAGCATGCCCAGGCTTCCCAAGCCGGAGCCCAGGGCTCGGCAGGCGGCCCGGAAGGATTCCAGGGTCAGAGCCAGGCGGGCGGAGCCCAGGCTTCGAGCGATTCGGGCACCAAGAGCGCGGACGACGTCGACTACAAGGTGGTGGACGACGAGGAAAAGAAATAACGACTGGATAAAGGCAGCCTACCGTGGCCAAACGCGACTACTACGAAGTGCTGGGGGTCCCGAAGGACGCTCCCAAGGAAGACATAAAGCGTGCCTATAGGCGCCTTGCCATACAGTACCACCCGGACAAGAACCCCGGGGACAAGGCCGCGGAGGAAAAGTTCAAGGAAGCCACCGAGGCCTATGAGGTTCTCGGGGACGACCAGAAGCGCCAAGCGTATGACCAGTTGGGGTTCGCGGGGGTGGAGGGCATGGGCGGCAACGCCCAGCACGAGTACTCCACCACGTTCAGGGATTTCGAGGACATATTCGGCGGGTTCGGCGACTTTTCCTCTATTTTCGGCTCCATCTTCGGCGGCCAGGGCGGGTTTTCGGGCGGCGAGCGCCGTTCGGACCGCCCTCAGCGCGGCTCCAACCTCAGGTACGATATCGAGTTGCCTTTCGAGAAGGCCGTATACGGCACCACCGTCGAGATATCGTATTCACGGGACGACACCTGCAAGACCTGTTCGGGCTCGGGCTCGACCGACGGCTCCGGCCGCAAGGTCTGTCCCACCTGCAGAGGCTCGGGCCAGGTGCGGCGCAGCTCAGGCTTCTTCTCCATTTCTCAGCCCTGTCCCAATTGCGGAGGCATGGGCGCCGTGGTGGACAAGCCCTGCCGCGATTGCGATGGCTCGGGAATTTCCAAGCGCAAACAGAAGATCAAGGTGACGATCCCCCCTGGAGTGGAAGATGGCAAGCGCGTCACCATACCAGGCCAGGGAGACGTGGGCCCCAACGGGGGACCTGCTGGGGACTTGTACGTCTTCATCCATGTGCGAAACCACGAGTATTTCGAGCGCCACGACCAGGATCTCTACTGCGCGGTGCGGTTGGACATCGTCACGGCCGCCCTCGGCGGGGATGTGACTATCCAAACCCTGGATGGCAAACGAATACGGCTCGCCGTGCCCGCGGGCACGCAGCACGGCAAGCTCCTGCGCGTCCGGGAGGAGGGCGTGCCGAGCCAGTCTGGCAGGAAGGGCGATCTCTACGTTAAAGCCCTCATCCAGGTGCCCCAGAGGCTCTCGAGGCGAGGCAAGGAACTGTTGGAGGAACTCAAGCGATCGGAGGGGGCATCGAGCGAACCGCAG
>DATCUA010000368.1:0-1502 GCA_036567645.1 Rectinemataceae bacterium
TATTTTTATAAATATAAAGTCAAGACCTTTTTCTCCCGAATGTACACGTTCTTCGAGCCTCGATTATACTGCCAGGGATGGCAGTATCGTCGAGAGCCGGATTCACGCAAGCCGCCAATGCCCTGGCTCGGCTGAAGGCGCGCAAGGAAGCCTCTGGAGCGAGGATCCTCGACCTCTCGTCGAGCAATCCCAGCGCCCAGGGTCTTTCTCACGATCCTGAAGACTTGGCTTCGGCCTTCGGTTCGCCGGGGAACGCGATATACAGACCGGATCCGAGGGGGCTATATGCGGCCAGGGAAGCCGTAGCCACCGCCACAGGCGCCGATCCTTCGTCCCTCTGGCTGTGCGCATCGACATCCGAAGCATACGGATGGCTCTTCAAGCTCCTCTGCGACCCCGGCGATTCAGTCCTCGTGCCCAGACCTGGCTATCCCCTCTTCGATCAGCTGGCCCGGCTTGAAGCCGTCAAGGCCCTGCCCTATGACCTGGATTATATCCACCCCCAGGGATGGAACATCGACATGGATGGGCTGGAAGAGAGGCTTTCCTCCGAGGAGGGCAGGGGCATCCGAGCGCTGATACTCATCAATCCGAACAATCCCACGGGATCCTACATCAGGGACGTCGAGCGGGAGAGGATCATCAGCCTCTGCCTCCGATGCTCCCTGGCCTTGGTGGTAGACGAAGTCTTCTTCGGATTTCCTCTCGAGCCCAGGGAGGGCGTAATGAGTTTTCTCGGGGAATCGCGTGTTCCCTGCTTTGTCCTGGACGGTTTGTCCAAGCGACTCTGCCTTCCTCAGGCCAAGCTCGGCTGGATAAGCCTCTCGGGCCCGCCCAAGGAGACATCACGCATGGCCGAGAGCCTGGACATAATAGCCGATGCCTTTCTTTCCGCCGGAACGCCTGTGATGAACGCCCTTCCTTCGCTTTTCGCCCTCGAGGGGTCGATCAAGCGCAGGGTATCGGCTCGCATGAAGGCCTGCCTCGAGATCTACAGGTCGGTCCTCGAGGGGGGCGATTCGCCCCACAGGGTTCTGCGCTGCGAAGGGGGCTGGACAGCCATGGTGGAGAGCCCGGCTTTGGAATCCGAAGAGGATCTTGCCCTCTCCCTCCTGGAGGCAGAGGATATCTATGCCCATCCGGGTTATTTTTTCGACCTCGACAGGGGAGCCCACTTCGCCTTCAGTCTCATCCTCGAAGAACCTAGTGCCCTACGGGGAGCCCAGGGTTACCTGGAACACTTTTCCGCCCTTTCAAGGCGCCTCGGCTAGCTTCGAACTCCTTGTCCACGATCTCCAATCGGCGTATCATTCGCCCATCACCGAGGGAGGTCATGCGATGAGCGCCAAGATAATAGACGGGAAGCTAGTGGCCGCGGAAATACGGGCCGAGATAAAGGCCAAGGCGGCTTCGCTCGCCAAGCGCGGCGTCGTGCCTGGATTGGGGGTCATCCTCGTAGGTCTCGATCCCGCTTCGGTCTCCTATGTCACGGCCAAAGAAAA
>DATCUA010000369.1:0-5817 GCA_036567645.1 Rectinemataceae bacterium
GGGGGAAAATGGATATTCCTAGCGGCGGCTGGCATAGATCTGCTCATACGCCTTCCAATCCTCGCCCGCATGGAAGACTCGTTTTCCAGAAGGCCCCGGGCGGCGTAGCCCCAAGATGGCGGCCCTCCTAGCCCCTGTACCAGAAGAGCCTGCCCCTTTCGAATCGGCACGCAATCGATCCCTCTTCCCTGAGGCAAGACAAAAGGGATCGGAGGGTAGATCCCACGAGGGCGTATTGGCCCATATCCAGGTCGATGCCGAGTCTCGAGCAGAGCGACTGGAGTATCTCGTCGAATCCCCGAGGTTCGGCGAGGGCTTCGTGCAGGGCTTCCTTGGCGCGTTCCAAGGCTTTCCTGTTCGCTTCGACGAGCTCGGACGGGTCTCGGCACGGCTCGCCGTGCGAGGGCAGATACCAGGACGCGCGCACTGCCGATATCGTATCCAGGCTCTGCGAGAAATCCGAGGCGTCGTAGATGAAGGGGAGCTTGTACTTCTCCAGAACCGCGGGGTCGAAGACGGCGTCTCCCATGTAGAAGACACCATCCGGGCTCAATACGCCCATCATGTCTACGAAATGGCCGGGCAGAGGGATGAAAGCGAATCCTTCGGTCGATCCGCCTTCTTCGTCCGGTCCGAGGCGCCTTGTAACCTTGGAAGGCTTGGCCTCGAAAAACTTGCTTCTCAGCTCCTTGGGCGCCCGTCCTCCCCAGAGCAGGACAGCTTCGAGTCGGGGATCTTCGATGAAGGGGACTTCGCCCGCTGGAGCCCAGACGGGACAGTCTGTCACTTGTTGGATGTAGGCGTTGCCCCCGATGTGGTCTGCGTTGGAATGGGTGTTGATGATGCCCGCTATGCTCATTTCCAGGGAATCGGCGATCTTGAGCAGACGCTTTCCCGATTCCTTGTCGTTGCCGCTGTCGATGAGCCAGATTCGGCCTTCGCGCTGCACGAATCCGATATTGGTGGGGCCCGGCAGGTAGGAACTGCCTCCGGCCAGGGAGACGAGGGAGAGTTCTTGCATGGGAACCTCCTAGTTCGCCGCCAAGCGGCGATCTCTCATAGAGCTATTGTGCCCATTTCCGGAAGAAGAGGCCAGTACTTCTTGGGCATGTGGGCGGATTGGAGCCGTGGATTCTTGCGTTCCTCGATGGCCACGGTATCGAAGTACAACCGCCACCCCCGCTGGATTTCCATTTCCTTTTCGGAGACGGGGAGCCTGGCGGAGCCGAGGGCGAATCCCGGGACTATCCTCCAGCGGTCGCCCGGTCTGTGGAGCAGGGCCTTGACGCGCCCGAGGTCGTGGATGATGAAGCGCATGTCCGCGTATCTCGCCGCGAAATGCCCGGCAATGAGGGGGAGGATGTCGCAATCGGGATGGATGGGCGCGTACCAGCTTCCGTCCGCGAGTTCGGAGAACCGCGTCAGGCCGCAGATCTTTTGAGCCTGGCCGCGTACTCGCCGCGCCGCTTCCATGACGCGCATGGAATCCGAATCCGATAGTCCGATCGGTGCGGCCGTGCTGCCACCGGCCGTGCTGGCGCCGCCTGCTCTGCAGGCGCCGCCTGTTTTACAGGCGCCAAGCCTGGGGATAGTCCTGGCGAGCGCCGCCCTGGCCTCGGAATCTTCCGAAAGAAAGGCGGCATGGCATTCTTCCGCGCCTTCGTCTCCGGCCAGCTCTCCGATCCTGTCCCACACCCGTCGCGCCAACTTCGAGTCGGTACGAACTTCGATACCCGCCTCGAAGAGGCCAGGGGCTTCGTCCTTACGCCGTAGCGCGGGGAAGGGCGAGCCCTCGCGCGCTATCGAGGCTCCGCGCGCAACGGCGCAAAGAAAACCGGCGAAGCTCCCGTCCCACACGAGTACGAGCCCGCTTCCATCCTCGAAGCGTGCGGCCATCGGTTCGCCCGCAGCCTCTGTCGCGCCACGGGCTCCTTCCGCTCCGCCCGAGGCCATTATGCGCATCCCCAAGGCAGCTCTGCCTGTGCAGGCAGAGGTTCCCTGAACCTTGGATCGCGAAGAGCGTCCCTCAGGAACTCGGGCCGCTCAAGGCTCGCGGCGCCGATTCTCTTTTCCGTCGGGGGCGAGGAGTCCGGATCCCCAGCCGAAAGGAGGCGCCCTCCCAAGCAGAGAAACCACTTGGCCCTTCGCATCACCACGCCTAGCCTCGAAAGGCTCATAGTCCGCAAGCCGCCTTTCCTCCTCGCCTGGATTATCCTCGATGCCGATTTCGGCCCTATGCCGGGAACTCTGAGGAGGGTTGGGTAGTCGGCTACCATCAGCTCGACGGGGAAGAACTGCAGATGGCGCAGAGCCCATGCGCTTTTCGGGTCCAGATCGGGCTCGAGGAAGGGATTCGATCCATCGAGGATCTCCGAAGCCTTGAATCCGTAGAAGCGGAACAGCCAGTCCGCCTGGTAGAGCCTGTGCTCCCGGGCGAGGGGGGGCTTGTCGACTACGGGCAGGCGCGGATCCGAGCCTGTAGGCACGAACGCGGAGTAATACACCCTCCGCACGTCGTAGGCTAGATAGAGGCTTTCCGCCAGGCCGAGTATGACAGCGTCCGACTCAGGGCTCGCCCCCACCACCATCTGGGTAGTCTGGCCAGCCGGGATCATGCCAGATTCTGGATCTCTCTTCCTGGACTTCCTGGCTTCGTACACGCTGGGCCGCGCCTGCCCGGCCCCGTTCAGGGGACTGGTGCTCCGCTCCTGCGGCCTCGGCTCGCGCCTCCGAAGCTCGATGAGGGCCTTCGCTCCAGGACCCAGATCGAAGCTCCCGTCGGCCGCTCGGCCTTCGACCCCGGGCGGCACACGCATGGGGCTGTCGAGGAAGCCGCTCGCCCTCGCAATGGTCCGCATCGGCCCGAGTATGGCCATGGGCTTTTTATCTGGCGCCACGCGCTCCAGGCTCCCCGCGCTGGGCAGTTCAATGTTCACCGAAACCCTGTCGGCCCAGGTGGCGGCTTCCAACACCAGGGTATCGGAGGCTCCGGGGATTATCTTCAGGTGGATGTAGCCATGGAACTTCTCGCGCTGGCGAAGGGTTTTGGCCACCCATATCAGCCGTTCCATAGTGGCGTCGGGCGAGCCGATGACCCCTGATGAGAGGAAGGCCCCCTCGATGTAGTTGCGGCGGTAGAAATCGACGATCAGCCTCACCAGTTCCTCGGGCTCGAACCCGGCGCGCCTCAGGTCGTTCGACCTGCGGTTGACGCAATAGGCGCAATCGTAAGAGCAGGCGTTGGAGAGGAGCACCTTGAGCAAGGCCACACAGCGGCCATCGGCCGACCATGCGTGGCAAATGCCCCCCACGGAGCAGTTTCCCAGGCCCCGCCCCTGGTTCTTCCTTCCGCTACCCGAGGTGGAACAGGAAGCGTCGTATTTCGCGGCGTCGGCCAAGACACCGATCTTGTCTCCGATATCCATGGGGATCCACGTCGATTATGCTATACGGATGTATAGCGGTCAAGGTCTCGCTTCCCTATAGCCGCTTTTCGAAGACGTGCTGGGTTTTCTTGATCTCGAATCCCTCGCGGAGGTAGAACCGATGCGCTCTCGTCCTGACCACGTTGGCGCGCAATCGCAGGATAGAGACGCCCTTTCCCCTCGCCCAGGCTTCGGCTGAGGCTAGGAGCATGGCTCCCAGGCCGCCGCCCCGCGCCGCCTCGTCCACTATGAGGCCAGATATCTCCACACAGCGCGGCGTGTAGAAGTGATCGACGATCTCTGCGCTGGTCCATCCGAGCAAGCGCGTTTCCTGCTCCGTCCCCTCCTCGGCTACGAAAACCACAGCCTCGGCCTGGCCTCCATAGCGGCCCATGCGGGATGCTACCTCATCGGCCGAGTTCGGATATCCCAGCTGAGTCGCGAGCCGTGCCAGCTCGCCCGAGTCCCCGATCTTCGCTTCCCTGATCCGCGCTTTGCGCGTTTGAGCTTCGCTCATCGCCTTCCTCTTCGGGCCATGCCGGCTTTGAACAGAGTGCCAGGCTTTCACGAAGCTCATGGAGGACGGCTCATCCAGCCCCAACCTCATGGTGCCGGCCGCCCGAGAATGGCCGAAAGCCTCGCCGCCAGGGCCGACATATCCTCGTCCGTCCCCACGCTTATTCTCAGGTAGTTTTCTATCCTCGGCTTATTGAAGTGCCGAACCAATACTCCCGCGGCTTTGAGCTCGGCGTAGATCCGGCTCGCCTGCATCTCCGGATGGCTTGCGAAGAGGAAATTGGCCTGGGACGGAATGACATCGAAGCCGAGGTAGCGCAGGGATCGGGTCGCGTTCTCGCGCGTAGCCATGATCTTCGCCCTCGTCTCCTGGAAATACTCCTCGTCTTCGAGCGCCGCTTTGGCTCCCGCGAGGGCCAGGCGGTCGAGCGTATAGGAGTTGATGGAACTCTTCACCCGCTCCAACCCTTCGATGAGCTCCTCCTGCCCGAGGGCGAAGCCTGCCCTGAGGCCCGCGAGGGATCGCGATTTGGAGAGGGTCTGTACTACCAGGAGGTTGGGGAATTCCCCCACGAGGGGGGCGGCCGAGGTTCCGCCGAAGTCCACGTAGGCTTCGTCCACGAGGACAACCCGCCCAAGAGCGCGGTTGTGCTCCAGAACAGGGAGCAGAAGCGCAGGATCGATGCCTCTCCCCGTAGGCGCGTTGGGATTGGCGAGCGCAATGCCGGCGTTGGGGACGAGGAACTCATCCAGCGGAATGGAGAAGTCGGCTCGTGTCTGTATCGGCTGGGCGTTCTGGCCGAAGAACCTGGCGTACACCGGATAGAAGCTGTAGCTGATATCCGGGAACAGGAGAGGTTCTGGATGGCGGAAGAAGGCTGCGAAGGCGAAAGCGAGGATTTCGTCCGAGCCGTTGCCTGCGAAAACCCGAGACTCGGGAAGGCCGAGTTTCCCGCCAATGGTCTCGCGGAGCGCCATGCAGGTAGGATCGGGATAGAGGCGCAAGCTCGAGCTCGCCGCGTCTCTGATGGCCTGGATCACTCGGGGCGAAGGGGGGTAGGGCGATTCGTTCGTGTTGAGTTTTATGTAGGTTTTCTGATCCCGGGGCTGTTCGCCAGGCACGTAGGGATCCAGATCCGCAAGTCCTTCGCTCCAATACCTGCTCATTGGCTTACGGTAGTTTTAAGCCATCCGCGGGTCAAGGGGAGGCCTTCGGCATCTGGCATGGCTCGGTAGCGCGTGCCTCGGGATCTGTGCGCCTTCCTCGGCTAACGCACTACTCGAAACCCGTATTTATGCCCTTGGAATGAGGGCGCTTCGGAATGCAGGCGTTCTGCCACGGTGAGCAAGTCGGTGGATGCGTCCCAATGGCCGCCGCGCATTACGCGGTTCATCCCCGAGCTCGGTCCGCGGTAGTCGGTCTGGGCTCCAGCGGGATAGCCTCCATACCAGTCCCAGCACCACTCGGAAACATTGCCGCTCAGATCGAAAATCCCTAGTTCGTTGGCTATCTTGGTTCCCGCCGTGTGAGTGGCGTTCGAGCTGTTGGCTGTGTACCAGGCGTAGTCGCCCACTACTCCTGAGCCATTGTCCCCTGCGAAGAGCTTGGCTGGCGAATCCGTAGCGCCCATCGCAGCCCACTGCCATTCAGCTTCGGTGGGAAGCCGATACCCGTCGGCCGACCAGTCGGCGATGGCTGCGTTCCAAGTGGAGTCGTTCGTATTAGGCGCAACGCCCCAGTCCGCTGGATTCTTCGATCCCCCTATGGAGTAGACCGGAGTATAGCCTTCGGCCGCGCTCAGGAGGTTGCAGAAGACGAGGGCATTGTACCAGTTCACCGAGTCCACGGGTCTTTCGGTATTTTCCTTGGGCGTGA
>DATCUA010000370.1:0-8589 GCA_036567645.1 Rectinemataceae bacterium
GCATTTCTTTCTCCAAGCATTTCTTGACAGCGCCGCGCGCATATTTATACTGAGGAAAGGTCATCTATAAAAAACCTAAGCAAGGAGCAGAGAATGAGCAAATTCCGAACTGCGGCCTTGGCGGCCCGAGTACAGGGCGACAAATCCTCCCTCTCCGTAGCGAGCCGGATAGCTGCACTCATCATCATCGCGGTAGCGGGGCTCCTCTTCGCCGGATGCCCCGCTCAGCCTAAAGCCCCCTCCAGCTTCACCATCGACCTCGACGGGGGGAAGTCGGCCAAGGATATCCTCCCCTGGGGCACCGACAGGACAGTAGCCAAATACGACCTCTATTTCGACGGGCCGGGGGATTCGGATTTCGAAGTCCTGGGGCATGTGGGCTCGACATACACCAAGGCGAACGCTGAGCCTGGAACGTGGCTCGCGGGCATATTCGCCCTCAACTCCGATGGTGAAGACGTCGCCTCGGCCAGCCTCGAATTCACCGTGGCCGCCGGCGAGGACAAGGCGGTTGAAGCCGTGTTCACCGACTACCCCATGAGGGGCGTCTACACCCTTGCAGGCTCGGGCGCGGCGGGAAGCGCCGACGGAACTGGCACGAGCGCATCTTTCAGCGCTCCTCGCGGGATAACGGTGGATTCCTCCGGCATCATCTACGTGGCGGACACGGGCAACAACAAGATACGCAAGATAACCCAGGCCGGAGTCGTCAGCACCCTTGCCGGATCGGGGGCAGCCGGAAGCGCGGACGGAACCGGGGCTGCGGCGAGCTTCGACTTCCCAGTGGGCATAACGACGGATTCTTCAGGCAATGTCTACGTGAGCGAGTGGGGCAACGACGCCATCCGCAGGATAACTCCGGCAGGGGTTGTCACTACCTTCGTGGCGGGAGGCTCCATTGCCGTCCTGAACAACCCATCCGGTCTGGCCATGGACAGCTCGGGCAACCTCTACATAGCGGACACAGGCTCATCGAGCATAAAGAAAGTGACCCCTGCGGGCGCCGTAAGCACCTACGCGGGCATACCGGGCAGCCCTGGCTGGTTCGATTCTGCCGACCCCGCAGAAGCCCGCTTCGATGGCCCCCAGGGTCTGGCCATCAAGTCAACGGACGGCACCCTCTACGTAGCCGATACGAACAACCACTGCTTCAGGCAGATCGCGGCCAACGGTACGGTCTCGACCGTCATCGGGGACACCAGCGGCAGGCAGCCGGGATTCGTGGACGGCAACGCGGTTTCGGCGAGGATGTATTTCCCCCGCGGCATAGCCTACGGTGGCACTATCCATATCGCCGACACGTCGAACCACGCCATCAGGTGTTATCAAGTCTTCAGTCCAACCCTGGTCACTCATGCTGGCAAGGACCCAGACGTTCCGGTCTATAACGTTCCGGAAAGCGGCACGGCGAATGGGAATTACCCGGACGCGAGGTTCAACTCGCCCTCGGGGGTCTACATTTATTTGGATTACAGCTTCGTGGCGGATACAGACAACAACCTTATCCGCAAGATAGTGAATTAGGGTACTCGCCGCCGCATCGAAGATCGCGTTCCTCGCATGAGCCGCCCAACACAGCGCCATGCGATGCTTTCGCGCGCTTTTCCGCGGTCTTCGATGTGGCGAGCTTGCAATCAGCGAGCATGCGTATATAATTTCACAAAAAGACACATCCGACGCCTTGCCAACCCCGCAGCCATTCCAAGGATGGCGAAAGGCGCCCAAACAAATAGTGACATACCGCATTCGTGAGGGTGAACCCGATGGCTTCAGTGGTTCGTGATTTTCGCAAGGACGCAGACTCGGACAAATCCCGGTCCGTCCGCCTCCTCGGCGCCCTTCATATCGGCATTCTTCTCGCGCTCTCCGCGGCAACCCTCATCTTCGCCAGGATCCAATTCAATAGCATCCTCCGTGGAACCAGGCTCCTCCTCCAATCCGTGGCCTCCCAACAGGCGAAAAGCGTGGAAGAATGGAGAAAGCGCCATCTCGTGGAAGCCGAAGAGACGCGGGGAGATGAAGCCCTCGAGAAAAGCGCCTCATCGTTTTTGCGGAGCGGGGACGCTTCCGCCCGTAAATCCCTCATCTCCCGATTCGAAAACTTCCGCAAAAGCTACGGATACGAGAGGAGCTTCCTCGCCGATTCCGATTTGCGCGTCCTCGTTTCGGAAAACCCCTCTGACACGGCCCTTTCACTCGCAACCCTCGCCGGTCCGGCTTTCGAGCTCGCGAAGCGGGAAAACCGCCCCGTACTCTCCGAAATCGCGACCAGCGAATCGCTGGAAGCTCCGAGCATCTTTCTGGCGATACCATTGGCACGGAGCCGGGATGAAATCGCGGATGCGCATAGGGAGCCGGTTCCGGTCGATGGCTTTCTCGTGCACATACTGCGCGCTGATTCGGAGCTGTTCCCAATAGTGGACTCTCTGCCCTTTTCCGACCGCATGGTCGAAACCCTTCTCGTTCGGGTCGGATCCGAAAACGCCGAGATCCTCTGGGCGCACGAAAAGGGAAAACCCGAAGCCGCGCGGCCCCTTTCGGACGCGGATGCCGGCCCCATACTCGAAACGAGGGCCGCTAACGCCCCTTCCGAATTCGTCCACGGGCGCAACTGGCTCGGCGAGTTCTCCTATGCCGTCTCGGCTCCGATACGGGAGAGCACGTGGGCTATCGTGGCGGAAATCTCGCGGTCCGAACTGCTCCACGATTGGATTCCCGTCTTCGTCGCCATCGGCCTCATCCCATTCATAGGCACGCTCGCCCTCGCCCTTCTGGGCTCGAACAGGCTCCTGAGGCTCACGGGGGCGCGGTACAAGGAACTCCTGGACGCCGAAAAGCGCCTGCGCGAAAGCGAAAGCAAATTCGCGGCGTTCATGGACAGGATGCCCTCGATGGCGATGATCAAGGACGAGGACAGCAGGATCATCTTCGCCAACGCCTCGATGGGGGCTCATTATCCCGTGGAATCCTGGCTTGGCAAGCTTCCGGGGGAGATATTCGGCGAGCCCCAGGCGAGCATCACCCTCGACTGGGACAGGAAGGCCCTGGAAACGGGCTACGTTGAGTACGAAGAGACGCGCACCGACAAGAACGGACTGGTACTCAATCTCCTCATCCAGAAATTCGCCATCGACCTGGGGGACGGAAGGAGATACCTGGGCCAGATAATAACCGACGTGACGGAGCGCGACCGCTCGACGCGACAGATCCGCCAGATCAACACCACCTTGGAAGCCCAGGTGCGCGAGCGCACGGCCCAGCTCCAGAGCTCCACCGAGGATTTCCAGCGCTTCGCCTACGCCGTCACCCACGGCATTTCGAGCCCCTTGCGATCCTTGCTGGATTACGCGCAAGAGCTGGAGCGCTCCTGCGCGGAAACCCTGGAGGAGGAAGACCGGAGCAGGCTCAGGGGATTGAAGCGGTCCGCCGATACCCTCGCGTCCACGATGGATCGCCTATTCGAGATTTACCGCCTCTCTACCCTCGAGCTCCGGATCGAAAGGGAGAATATCGGCCTCCTGGCCGAGAGTATCCTTTCGGAGCGGATAAAGGCCGAACCCGGACGCATCGTTTCCATAACCACCAGCCCCTCGATGTACGCCGACTGCGATGCCCGGCTCGTAGCCAAGCTTTTCGAAGACCTCATCGACAACGCCTTCGAATATACCCGGGGCATGCCGGTGGCGAAGATCGAGATCGGCTCCAACAAGCCTGGAGAGGGCGCCGGGCCTTCCGTGTTCTATGTGAGGGACAATGGAGCTGGTTTCGACATGACCAACGCCGAACTCATACTCGAGCCCTTCCTTCGGGCAGACGAAGCAACGGGGATTGCCGTGGGCGGCCCAGGCCTGGCCTTAGCCAAGCGCGTAGTCGAAAGACACGGAGGCAGGCTCTGGTTCGAGTCCGAGCCCGGAACGGGAACCACGGTCTACTTCACCCTCAGCCCCTAACCATAGAGATGTAGGCTGCCAATCCGCCGAGAAGCATCTCGACGGCCACGGCAGTCAGCACGAGGCCCATGAGCTTTTCGACTGCGTTCAGCGCCTTTTCCCCGAGCCAGTCCTTGAGCCTTCCTGAGGAGAAGAACACGATGGTCGTGATGACTATGGCTATGAAGATCGATCCCATCCAGAGGGGGATTTTTTCAGGATCGGAATTCCCGAGGAGCATGACGGTCGTCATGGCCGAAGGCCCCGCTATGAGGGGAACGGCCACGGGAACTATGAAGGGCTCCGACCCCGTCCCCCCTCCTTCTTCGACCAGCTTTCCGCCCGTTCCCGGGAAGACCATGTTCAGGGCTATGAGGAAGAGGATGACTCCTCCCGCTATCCGCAAGGTCTCGTCCGAGAGGTGGAGTGCATTCAGGAAGGCCGAGCCGAAGACCAGGAACACGACCAATATGACGAAGGCGATACCGCATTCCCTCAGGATGATTCTCGGTCTGCGCTTCGGATCCACGCCCTTGAGCGCGGCGAGGAAGAGGGGAATGTTGCCCAGGGGATCGGTCACGAGGACGAGAAGGAGGGTCGTCGATACGAAGCTCTTGTCCATGGGCGCATTATAGCGCCTTCTGAGCTCTTCTCACAGACACGTAGGAGGAAATCAACACGGCTCCGATGATCACGGCGCCGCCAGTGAGGGCTCGCAGTCCCGGAGCCTCCCCTGTGGCGAGGAACACCCAGAGCGGATTGAAGAGCGGCTCTATGACTGCGGTCAGGATGCTCTCAAGGGCGGTGATGCGCTTGATGCCATAGGAAAAGAGCAGAGACGCCATGCCGATCTGTAGCACGCCCAGGGCGAGGATGGCCAAGCCCGACCGGAAACTCAGGGCAGGAGCCGGGAGGAAGAGGGAGATTCCCCCTGCTATGAGAGCCGTGAAAATGTGCCCGAGAAGGAGGGATTCGGTGGGCGAGGCGTTCTTCTGCTTCCTCAGCATGACTATGTTCAGGGCGAAGGTGAGCCCTGCTAGGGCCGCTATGCAATCCCCGATGAAATTGCCCTTGCCCAGGGAATCGGAAAAGAAGAGAACCATTCCGGCGCATACGGCCGCCAGAGCCCCCCAATGCTCGGGCTTCGGCTTTTCCTTGAGCATGAAAGAACCCAGGATGGCCACGTACACGGGAGCACCGTATTGGAGGAGTATGGCGTTGGCCGGCGTCGTGAGCTTGTTGGCCACGACGAAGAGGATCATCGTGGCGGCGTAGGCCAGGGCGGTGGACAACTGGTCGAAAGAAAAGCTGAAGCGCGGCCTGCGCAGGGCTATCCAGAGAAAGACGGCAGCCACGGCGCTTCTGGCCGCGGCTATTGCGAAAGGGTGCCAGTCGATGAGCTTGATGAAAATGCCCGCGGTGCTCCAGAGGAAGGCGCAGGCCGCCATGGCTAGGGTTCCCGCCACCTGGGCCCTCCTGTAGTCGGCACCCGGATGCGGTATTTCGCTCGGCATGGGGCGGAGTCTAGCAGAAAGAGGAAGAAGCGAAAAGCGGATGGGTTAGGACAGCTGCCCGCAGATATCGATCCAGTAGAGGAGGGCGCGGGGCAGGTGGAACATGCCTTTCCACTTACCGCCCTTCAGGCTGAGCGCCGGTTCTCCTCGCCTGTCCAGGTAACCGAACCACTCCCCATATTCCGGGTCGCGGAAGCGCGCCCAGGTCCAGTCCTTTATCCTTCGGAACCACGCTTCGTAGCGGGCATCCCCCGTGAGCCGATAGGCGAGGAGGAAGGCCGAAATGGCCTCCACATGGACCCACCACAGCTTCATGTCCGATTCTAGCTTGTCCAGGGGCCTTCCCTCGTAGTCGCGATAATAGTAGAGGCCGCCGAATTTGTCGTCCCAACCGCGCTCGGCGCTCCAGATCATGGCCTCGCAGACGCGCCCGAAATCCCAGCCCTCGGGGAGGAGGCTTTCGGCGGCCGATAACCGCGAGGGTGCCGGCGGCCAGGAGGGATAGCCTTTCAGCTTGCAGACAGCGTTGAGGAGGAGGAAGAGGGTTTCCAGGGCGTGCCCGGGGGAAAGTAGCCTTCCATCCATGCCCTGGGGCCGGCTGCCGTCGGCCATAACCCGCTCGAAGAGCGCCTTCTTGTCTTCGTCGAGATGGACCATGAGGACGGCGCGTGCGCTCTCGGCCGCCATCGCCTCGAGTTCGGATGCGGGCAGGATGCCCTGGAACACTTCGGCGAACCACAGCTGGGTCATAGACATTGCCATCGCGCGCTGGGGACGGTTCGCCGAAATCTGCTTGGTCCATGCGCCCTTGGGGTCGGCCTTTCGCTCTTGGATCCGGTAGAAAAGCCTCGTGGCCTCCGCCCGGGCCCACTCTGCTCCGGGGATAGCAGGCCCAACGGCCAGCTCTGCGCCCTGGCCCCCTTCCCCGCCCCGAACACTCGCACCGCCAGCCGCCTTCAGTTCGGCCCGCGCGTATTCGACAAAGCCCGCCGCGCAAAAACAATCCGAAAAGATATTGTAGGGCTGGACGAGGGGCCTGCCTACCCGATCCAGGGAAAAATAATAGTCCCCGTTCTCGGCCCTTCCGTAGTCGCTAAGGAAGGCCGCCCCCAGGCGCGCGGCATCCAGCCATTCGGGCCTCGGTTCCACCTCGTTGTACAGCTTGGAAAAGCACCAGAGCTCCCTGCCCTGCATCCAGGCGAACTTGTCGGTATCGAAAACGCTCCCATCCCGATCCAGGCAGCTGAAGTAGCCGCCTTCTTCCTTGTCCAGGCTATGTTTTTCCCAAAAGGGGATCACCGAGTCCATAAGCTCGGCCTTGAACTCCGAAGCGAGCGAAGACGCTTCTTTTCCTGTCATGTCCGGCTCCGTCGGGATCAGAGGCGGCGCTATTTCACTGCGCCGGCCGTCATGCCCTTTATGAAATATTTGGCGAGGAAGAGATAGAGCACCAGGATAGGCACGATGGCTATGGTCAGGGCGGTGAAGAGGAGGCTCCAGTCCGTGCTGTACTGCCCGAAGAAGGTGGTGAGGCCCAGGGGAAGGGTTCGGTACTTCTGGTTCTGGAGGAACACGAGGGGGAAGAAGAAGTCGTTCCAGATGGGCACGGAATTGTAGATGGCCACGAGGGCTATGGCGGGAGCCACCACGGGCATCACCACCCTTCGGTAGATTGCCCAGTCGTTGCAGCCGTCTATCCGCGCCGCGTATTCGAGATCCTTGGGTATGGTCTTCATGAAGCCAGAAAGGATGAAGATCGTCGAGGGCAGGCCCATGGCTATGAAGATGAGGATGACCGATAGAGGATGGTCGGTCAGCCCCAGCTTTTTCATCAGTATGAAGAGCGGGATGATGGCAGCCTTGAGGGGGAGCATGATGCCCGAGAGGAATATCATGTAGATCCCCGTTCTGAATCTGTAATTATACCTGGACACCCCATAGGCGGCCATGGATCCCAGGAGGAGGACGAAGGCCATCGATGAAGCCGTCATCCAGAGGCTGTTGAGGAAATAGCGGCTGAAGCCCTTTTCCACCCACACCTTGCGGTAATTGCCGAAGTCGAATCCCGTCGGGAGGGAGAAGGGCTTCATGAATATTTCCCTCGTCGTCTTGAAGGAGGACAGGACCATGTTGGCGAGGGGATAGAAGATGACGAGGCAATAGACGATAAAGCCCAGCTGGACGAGGAGGATGAGGAGCTTCTTGGCTCCCCGCGCCTTGCCGAAGCGCAGATCCGTGATCACAGCTCCACCTCCTTCCTGCCCATGGAGGCGATGGAGAACACGGAAGCCGCGAAGGTGAGGAAGTAGATGACGACGCCGATGGCCGATCCTATGCCTATCTCGGGATTGCCCGAGTCCACCGAGCCGAAGGCAGTCCGGTAGAAGAGGGTCCCGATCGTGTCCGTGGAGAAGTTGGGCGATCCGTCCAGCCCCGCCATGGTGTAGATTTGCTCGAAAACGTTGAGGCTCCCGATGATCGTGAGCACAGTTATGATGAGGATCGATGGCACGATGAGGGGGAGGATCACGCGGAAAAACACCTTCGAGTCGGATGCCCCGTCGAGCCAGGCCGCTTCCAGGCAGTCGTAGGGAACGTTGTCGATGGCTGCCAGGAAGACGAGACTCGGAAAGCCCACCCAGCGCCAGATGTTGACGAAGATGATGGAGAACGTGGCGAGGCTCTCGTCACCCAGCCATGCGCGAACAAGCCCCGGCATGCCAAGGAGCTTGAGGAATCCGTTCACGAGCCCGTTGGGCTTGAGGTACAGCCCCCAGAGGAATCCCACGGCCACGATGGAAAACAGGACCGGGATGAAGATCACGCGCTTGTAGAACTCGCTGCCGCCGATGCGGCGGGAGAGGAAGTATCCCACCAGGAGGCCGAGGGAGTTCTGGACGAACATGGTGAGGAGGAGCCAGACGAGGTTGTGTTTGAAGGCGTTGAAGAACCGCGTCCGGTAGGGCTCGGTGAAGAAGACCTTCCTGAAGTTTTCCAGCCCCGTGAAATCGCCTCTCACGAGCTGGCGCCAGGAGAAGAGGCTGTTGAAGAGGCTCATAACCAGGGGGAGTATGATTATCAGGCAGACCACGGCAAGGGCCGGAGCTACGAAGAAGACGATCCAGAACCGTTCGCCCGTTCTCTTG
>DATCUA010000371.1:0-9067 GCA_036567645.1 Rectinemataceae bacterium
GATCGCAGAAAAATCCGCAGGCGCGTGCCATGCTGGTGAGAGACTGGCTGATGAAAAACCTGGCATGGGAAGAGAAGCCTCAAAAGATTTCGCCGGTTGCCGCTCTGAAGCGAAAGCGGGCGGATTCGTCGAATTATGCCATCCTCGCCTGCGCTCTCCTCAGGGCAGCCCAGGTGCCCGCAGTTCCGCTTTCCGGATTCCTTCTCACAGACGATGGGAAGCTCATTCCTCATCTGTGGCTGGAATACTATCTACCTGGGCTGGGCTGGATTCCCTTCGACCCTGTCTTGACCAAGGGAGGGAAGCCAGGAGGCTTCCAAGGGAAATTGGAATCCGATCAGAGGTATTTCGGCAACCTCGACAACAGGCATATCGCCTTTTCCCGCGGCTATGAAAAAGACAGGCCCCGCCTCGCGGGGGGGACGGTGAAGGCTTCGGGCCCGTTCTGGATTCTCCAGGATCTGTTCGAGGAGTCGGTGAACGCCTCCTACACGAGCAGCTGGAATCAACCGCGCTTGGTTGGAGAGATCCTCGAGCCTCAGGCAGGCGACACCCCACGGTAAGCGCCTATACCGAACGACTGGCTTCGGCTTCGGGTGACGAAGCATCGCCCCATTTGGTATATTCACATGCAATCACGATCTCCAGGAGAGACCATGGCCAGCATAGAACATTCCGATCCCGAACTCTGGAAGGCAATAAAAGGCGAATCGATGCGCCAGAGCGATAAGCTGGAGCTGATAGCGAGCGAAAATTATACCTCGGTTCCTGTCATGGAGGCCACGGGCTCTGTGCTGACCAACAAATACGCGGAAGGATACCCGGGCAGACGCTACTATGGAGGTTGCGAATACGTAGATCAGGTGGAGAACTTCGCGAGAGAACGGGCCAAACGGCTATTCCATGCCGACCATGCCAACGTCCAGCCCCATTCGGGTTCCCAGGCCAACATGGCCGTGCTTTTCGCTACTCTCGAGCCGGGCGACGCCATACTCGGGATGGACCTGGCACATGGCGGCCACCTTACGCATGGGGCTCCCGTATCATTTTCCGGAAAATTCTACCGGGTCTTCCGATACGGGGTGGACAGGGATACAGAAACCATAGATTACGCCCAGGTGGCAGCTCTCGCCCGTGAGCACAAGCCAGCCCTCATCATCGCCGGGGCCTCCGCCTATTCGCGGATTATCGATTTCGAAGCATTCAGGCGCATCGCCGACGAAGTGGGAGCATACCTGATGGCAGATATGGCGCATATTGCCGGTCTCGTGGCCGTTGGAAGGCATCCCAGCCCCATCCAAAGCGCCCATTTCACAACGACTACAACCCACAAGACCCTTCGCGGTCCCCGCGGCGGCATGATCCTTATAGGAAAGGACGGGCCCAACAACAGGTCTATTCCGACAGCAAAGGGCGACGGCTTGAAAAAATGGTCGGAGCTGATAGACGGTATGGTAATGCCCGGAATCCAGGGCGGCCCCCTCATGCACGTCATCGCGGGCAAGGCGGTGGCTCTGCACGAAGCTGCAGAACCTTCATTCGCCGACTATATCGATAGAGTGCTGTCCAACGCCAAGGTTCTCGCGAGCGAGCTCGCCTCGGGCGGAGCGCGCATAGTGTCGGGAGGCACAGACAACCATCTCATGCTGATAGATCTAGGCCCATTGGGTGTCACCGGCAGGGAAGCCGAAAGAAGGCTGGACGAGGCGGGGATAACTGCCAACAAGAACTCTATTCCTTACGACAGCCTCGGGCCGTTCGTGACATCGGGATTGCGGCTTGGCACGCCCGCCCTGACCACCAGGGGGATGGGAAATGAGGAGATGAGACTGGTAGCCGAACTCATCCTCAAGGTGCTCGTTTCGGGCGACAACCCTTCGGTTCTCGGAGCCGTGCGCGAAAAAGTGCGGCAGCTATGCTCTCGCTTCCCAGTCTCCTGAGGGATCCTCGATTTGGCTATCGCGGGCCTGGATCCGACCTTGGCCGGGGAAATACTCGAGCGCCTCGGCTTCTTCTCCTGGGGGTTCCTTGGACCTGAGAGGACGAGAGCCCTCCTGGGACGAGCCGAACTCCAAGGAACCGAGGCTGGAACGGCCATAGCCGTAGCGTTCCGCTACGGCGAGGGAGAATACGATGCTCCTGACTGGATTTGGGAAGGAAAAGCCCAAGGAAGCGAAGAAGGGCGGCAGGCGATGCTGGGACTTGCTCGGTTCGCGCGGGCGAATTGGTATGCGGAGCTCTTAGGAAGGCTTGCCGCGGCTGCCAAGGAGCTGCATTCCCATTCCGCCGAAGCCGGCCTCCCGAGTCCCAGCCCGAAAGCCTGGCGGCGATTCGCCAATTCTCCTTTGCCCGAAAGACGGATAGCCCTCGAAGCCGGCCTGGGCAGGCTGGGCAAGAACAATATCCTCATTGCGGAAGCGTCGCGATCTCGTCCCGGCTCGCCCCAGCGCTCGAGCGCCGTGCTTCTGGGCGTCCTCCTGAGCCCGCCGGGGATTGCCTTTGAAGCCGAGCCTGGAAAGCCGGCGGAAAAGGTGGATGCAAGCTCTCCTACTTTAATGGAAAGGAGTCTCGGCGCAAAGAAGCTCTTCCCGTGCGGCGACTGCTCCCAATGCGCTCAAGCCTGCCCGACAGGAGCCATAGATCCTCTGCAAGGAGGCTTCGACAGAGAGAAGTGCAGACAAAACTGGGCAGGCAGGAAGGAACACGCCCCTGGACTCGTGGAGGCGAGCATGGGAGATATGCTCTACGGCTGCGATCGCTGCCTCGAGGCCTGCCCCTATTTCCGCATAGACGAAGCGGCCTTTACCGAATTGGGCAGGTTGGGGCCGAAACTGCCCGCGACCTTTTTCCTCAATAGAAGCGATGCGGAGATCCGCTCTGCGCTGAAAGGCACCGCCTTGGGCCTGGGCTGGATTTCTCCTGCGTATTTTCGCGAGCGGGCTAGAAAGGCCCTGCTCGGCCAGAGGTTGGAATGAAAATTGCTACCATGCAGGAAAGATCCCGGCTGCTGGGATTGACTCGGGATTTTTTCCTGGGAAGGGATTTTATCGAAGCCGATACTCCCCTCCTTTCCCCCTACCTCATCCCAGAATCCTGTCTCGAGGTTTTCGAGACTCAATACGTCCATCCCTACCGGCCGGGCTTCCCCCTCTACCTCGTCCCCTCCCCGGAAATCTGGATCAAAAGACTGATCGCCGAGACGGGAAGAAGCTTTTTCCAGATTTCCAAGGCTTTTCGCAACGCGGAGTCGGTAAGCCCCATTCATAATCCCGAGTTCACCATGCTCGAATATTATTCTGTGGGAGCGCGGGCCGAGGACAATGTGGGGCTCACCGAGGAGCTCTTTAGCGCCCTTGGCCAGAAGAGCACAGACAAAGGATGCCTCCCCCCATTCCGGCGCATGACCATGAAGGAGGCATTCGAGGAATTCGCCGGGCTAGATCTGGATTCCCTGGGGGAGAAAGAGGCCATGGTGGAAGCCCTCAGGTCCAAGGAGCTCATCGCTCCTCGGAATGCGGATTGGGAAGAGGCTTTCAATGTCGTATTCCTCTCCCTCGTAGAACCGCGGCTGCCGATGGACAAGCCTCTTGTCCTCGGCGATTATCCAGCCGGGATCGAATGCCTCGCACGGGAGAAGGAGGGAGGAAAGTACAAGGAGAGGTGGGAGCTCTACGTCCGAGGGATCGAAGTAGCCAACTGCTACACGGAAGCGTCGAGCAGCCAAGAGGTGAACGCCTATTTCTCCTCTCAGGGCGAAAAGAAACGCGGAGCCCTCGTGCCCCATGACATAGATCCCGAGTACCCGGCACTTTTCGATTCATTTCCCCCCTGCTCGGGCGTGGCCGTGGGCTTCGACAGGCTCGCCATGGTTCTACTGGGAGAGGAGAACATAGAGGATGTGATGCCTTTCCCCTTTTCAAGGTTTCGGACAGGCGGGGGCAAGCGGACAGCGCCCTAGTATTTACATTACTCCTCGTTTCGCAATACTATTGCTCCGGTTCGGAACCTCCGGGCCGAGGCCCTACGCTAGGAAAAGGAAACAATCATGATCCGCGGCGGCGATATCAATCTAGGCTCCTGTCTTCTCATCAACGGCAATCCACACATCGTGGTGGATCGGGAATTCGTAAGCCCCGGCAAAGGCTCGGCATTCGCCCGGGTCAAGGCCAAGAGCCTCAAGACAGGCAATGTCATAACCCAGACGATCAAGACCGCGGATTTCGTGGAAGACGCCCAGGTGGATCTCGTCGATTGCCAGTACCAGTACTCAGACGGCGAGAACTACATGTTCATGAATAACGAAAGCTACGAGCAGTTCGGAGTCTCGATAGCGGCGCACGAGGAGAAGCGCCCCTACCTCAAGGAGGGCGAAACCTACACCCTCACCTTCTGGGAGGGCGAGGCTATCGATATAAAGATCCCCTACAAGATGGTTTTCACCGTCGTGGAAAGCGAAAACTATATAAAGGGCGATACGGTCTCCGGAGCCACGAAGCCCATAGTCACGGAGACGGGCCTCGTCGTGCGGGTCCCCCTCTTCATCAAACAGGGCGAGCGCATCCTCGTGAACACGGAATCCAACGACTACGTGGAGCGCGTCAACGACTGAAGTCTCTTCGCCCCGTGGGGACGGGAGTCCAATGCCGCTATCGGATCTCGACTCCCTCGTCAACAAGCGTGTAGATCTCTTCTGGAACAAGGCTCGGCTTTCTTTCGACCTCTCTCACGCTCTCTTCTCTTCGTTCGACATAGACATGGGCACCCGCCTCCTCCTGAAGCACCTGTCTGCAAGCGAGGCTGTACTGGGAGCCGAAGCCATACTCGACGCGGGCTGCGGCGCTGGCATCCTGGGCATCTGCCTGGCAGCTGCATGTCCTGACGCGAGGATCGTCATGCGGGACAGGGACCTCCTCGCCTGCGCGTTTTCCGAGAGGAATCTGCGCCTCAACGGTCTGGCGGCGGAGCAAGGAGGATCGGGACGCACGATTGCCGTTCTCCCAGGTCTCCTCGGTGAAAGGGACAGTCTAGGCCCCTACGATGCGGTCGTGTCCAATCTTCCCGCCAAGGCGGGCGCCCCCGTCCTGTCCTATTTCTTTTTCCACGCGAGAGCCGAACTGCTCAAGCCAGGGGGAATCCTCGCCTGTGTCATCGTCAATACGCTCGCGGACGAAGCGAGGATTTGGGCAGAGGCTGCCGGCTTGGAAGTCAGCGATCGCTTTCGCGGTCCAGGGCATACTGTGTACATCTTGTCCCGGCCTGATGAAAACGGGCTTTCCGATGCTCCTGCGGATCCAACCGCTCTGCCAGATCCCGCCGCTCAGTCGGGCAGTTTGCCTGAGTGCTACCTGCGGAGCGAGAGCCGAAGGACTGTGGGTCGGTATTCTGCGTACGCCCGAGGATACTGGGGCCTGCCCGAGTTCGATACCAACTCCTTTGCCACCGATCTGGCTCTGGAAGCTATGGAGCGGGGACTGGCCGGCAGCCTCGTCAGGGACTTCCTCGTCCTCGAGCCTGGGATAGGCCTCGCCCCGCTATGGGCGGGAATGGCGCTCGGCCCCCGCGTGATCAGAGCGATCAGCAGGGATATCCTTTCATCTCGAGCCGTGGCGGCCAACCTGGGCGCGACCTTTCCCGGTATTTCGTTCTCGGTGGAAAATCCAGCGCGAAGCTTCTCGGGCGAGGCGGGGCTATCCGATGCGCTCCTGCTTTTCCCCGAAACGATCCCGAATGCAGAGATTGCGAGCCCGCTCTGGAGACTCATGCTGGACAGAGCCAAACTTGGGGCGGGTAGTGTGATCGTGGCTCCGTCGGGCGTGATTTCCCGGTTCGAGAAGACAAGACCAAAGAGCTTCGTCAAGCTGGGAGAAAAGCGCAAGAAGGGATTGAGCGCCCTCATACTCAGGAGGGAATGATACGTGTTCAGATTTTGTTTTAATAAATGAAACGACGTAGCGTATTCCAAAACTCGCTTGCCAATTTACCGAAATAGGTGTAGTAGTGGATGCGAGGGGGATACGATGGACATTCCGACTCTTAGCAACCAGCGCCTGGCGGCCTGGGTACGAGACATGGCCGAGCTTTGCAAGCCGGACAGGGTGATCTTGTACAGCGACGCTCCCGGCGAGTGGGACGATCTTTGTTCGGAACTCGTGGCCGTGGGCACCTTCAGGCGTCTTTCTCCCGAAAAAAGGCCCAATTCCTTCCTCGCGCTTTCAGACCCCGCCGACACGGCTCGGGTGGAAGAACGCACTTTCATCTGTTCCAAGGACAAGGAATCCGCAGGCCCTACCAACAACTGGGTGGATCCGCGCAGTATGCAGGAGAGGCTCATCCCCCGGTTTTCCGGATCGATGCGCGGCAGGACCATGTATGTCGTGCCCTTTTCCATGGGGCCCGTGGGAAGCGAACTCTCGAGGATCGGGGTGGAGCTGACCGACTCGGCCTATGTCGTGGTCAATATGCGCTTAATGACACGCACAGGAACGAAGGTGCTCTCAGCCCTCGGGGAAGAGGGGGATTTCGTCCGGTGCCTACACTCTTGCGGACAATCGGAGAAGTCCAGGGGCCATTTCGACAAGACCTGGCCCTGCGATCCCGATAGGATGACCATAGCCCACTTCCCTGAGGAACGGATGATCTGGTCCTATGGATCGGGCTACGGAGGCAACGCCCTCCTCAACAAGAAGTGTTTCGCGCTCCGCATAGCCTCGGTCCTCGCCCGGGACGAAGGCTGGCTCGCCGAGCACATGATGATAGTGGGGATAACCGATCCCAAGGGTCGGAAGCGGTATTTCGCTGGCGCCTTCCCCTCGGCATGCGGGAAGACGAACCTGGCCATGCTCCAGTCGGGGATGCCGGGCTGGAAGGTGGAGACGATAGGAGACGATATCGCATGGATGCGCTTCGGAGCTGACGGAAAACTTTACGCAGTCAACGCCGAGGCGGGATTCTTCGGCGTGGCTCCCAACACTTCGGCAAAGAGCAATCCGAATGCCATGGCTTGTCTGGAGAGGGACGCCATATTCACGAACTGCGCCCTCGGACCTGACGGGGATATCTGGTGGGAAGGCATTGGCTGGCCGGCAAAGCCTGGCACGATGGACTGGAAAGGCGAGATAGCGGAGGGGACGGCCTCGCCAGGCTCTGCGCCCAGGGTGCTCGCCCATCCCAACTCGCGCTTCACCGCCAGGGCCGAATCATGTCCTTCCATAGATCCACTCTGGGACGATCCCAATGGAGTTCCCATCTCGGGCTTGATTTTCGGTGGAAGGAGATCGACCACCGTGCCCCTGGTCTACGAGGCCAGAAGCTGGAGCCATGGAGTGTTCGTTGGCGCTACCCTCTCCAGCGAGACAACGGCAGCCGCGGCTGGGCAGGTTGGCAAGCTGCGCAGGGATCCTTTCGCCATGTTGCCATTCTGCGGGTACAATATCGGCGACTATTTTTCCCACTGGCTTTCCTTTGAAAAACAGCCAGGCTTGAAACTTCCGAAGATCTTCCAGGTGAACTGGTTCAGGAAGGGCAAGGACGGCAGGTTCTTGTGGCCGGGATACAAAGAAAACTTGAGGATTCTGCGGTGGATGTTCGAACGGTGCGAGGGGGAGGCGGACGCACTCGACAGCCCCGTCGGACTCATGCCTTCGACTTCCGACCTCTACACCGATGGCCTGGATATTTCCCGCGAAGACCTGGAGGCCTGTCTCGAAGTGAATCCGACCGAATGGAGGGCGGAAACAGCCTCGATGCGAAGCTTCCTCCTGAGCCTAGGAGAGAGAGTGCCAACCCTCCTCTATAGGGAACTGGCTCTCCTCGTGGAGCGCATAGGGCAACAGTGAACCCGGCTTTGTTCGCCGGGCTCTGTTCCAGTATATTCATAGCATGAAGAAGTGGGAAAGAAAGATCCTCGATTCCGCCAGCTGCGAGGAGTATGTGGAAAACTCCCTCCGCTCGGGCCTTTCTCCTTCGGAAAAAGCCCGACTCACGCGGCTGTGGATGGAAAAGACAGGCTACGCTCGGGAAGATATCCTCTACGCGCGCAATAGGCATCCCTTCTGGAAAAAGAAGAAAGCCGAAGGTGCCGAGCAGCGTTCGAGGAGGAGGCTGGATCTGCATGACTATTCGAGAGGCTCCCCGCGTGCTTGGGACGCCACCCTCTTAGAGGAGTTCATCGATCTGAATGGCCGCGACAAGTCGGGAAGGTATATCCGCAAGGACTGGGAGCTCGCGAGCCATTTCGAAGTCTCGATTCCATCCATCCAATACCTGAGGAGGAAATACCTAGCGGTGCGGAGGATACTCGGGCCTCGGGCGAGGAAGGGAAAGCTCATCGAATTCCTGGGCAAATCCGAACTCAGCCTCAGGAAGGTCGAGCCTTAGTCTGACACAGGTTCCCTGGATTCGGCGGACCTGCGGTATACGAGGTGCTCGGGCGATAGGAAACCGGGATCGGATTCTACAAGGGAAAAGGCTTCCTGGCGAGCGGCCTTGAGGAGTTCTAGGTCCTTGACGGGATCTCCGAGGCGCAGCTTGAGTGCGCCAGATTGAGCTGTGCCCAGGAGTTCCCCCGGCCCGCGGATGCGCATGTCCTCTTCGGCCAGGAAGAAGCCATCATTGGAATCGTAGAGAGCCTTGAGCCTCCGGATGGCATCCTCGGTGAGGTCTGTTGAATAGACGAGGAAGCAGTACGACTGATGCTCTCCCCTCCCTATCCTCCCGCGAAGTTGGTGAAGGGCCGAAAGGCCGAAACGCTCCGCATGCTCGACCACCATTGCCGCGGCGTTGGGAACGTCGACGCCCACTTCAACCACAGTGGTGGCGACCAAGATATGCGTTTCGCCCCGAATGAACGAATCCATGATGGCCGCCTTTTTATCTTCTTTGAGACGGGAGTGGAGAAGGCCTACCTTGAAATCCGGATAGATCTCCGAAGCCAGGCGCTGGGCCATTTCCTGGGCGCTCTTCAACTCGGCATTATCCGTTTCCCCGATGAGGGGATAGACGAAATACGCCTGCCGCCCTTCGCGGAGAAGCCCCCTAACGAAATCGTAAACTTTGGTCTCTCGCCCCA
>DATCUA010000372.1:0-5113 GCA_036567645.1 Rectinemataceae bacterium
CCCGGCCAGCGCCGCCTTCGGAGCTTCCTGCCTATCAGGAAGCTCCGTCTTGCGTATCGGCTTTTTAGTAGCGTCTAGCGCTTGGAGCCGATGTCCTTGACCCACTTCGCCAGGAGGCGTTCCTTGTTGTTCGCGTCCCACACCAGATCCTGCTTGACCGTCTTCACTTCGTCCATGCTGAAAGCCACCGGGTTTTTGGTCGCTAGGGAGGAAAGGGGAACAACATACCACTTGGCAATGATGTTCTGAGCCTTGGCGGAGAGGACCCAGTCGTAGAGCTTCTTGGCGTTCACCGCGTCGGGGCCGCCCTTGACGAGGGACATGGAGGCTATCTCGAATCCCGTCCCCTCGGAGGGGACAGTGATGGTGACATCGGCGCCTTCCACCTTGAGCTTGACCTGGTCATGGGCGTAGCCGATGGCGATGGGGATTTCTCCTATGGCGACGCTTTTGCCCGGAGCGGCGCCGGACTTGGTGTACTGGTCGATGTTGGCATCGAGTTTCTGCATGTAATCCCAGAGCTTGGCCTCGTCGCCGCCGAATACGTAGCGGATGGTGGTGACGACGTTATAAGCCGTGCCCGACGTGGTGGGATTGGCCATACGGATCTTGCCCTTGTACTCGGGCTTCAGGAGGTCGGCCCAGCTTTTGGGCGGCTCTATCCCCGCGGCCTTGGCTGCCTTGTTGTTGGTGATGAACGCCAGGGGACCCATGTAAAGGCCCACCCAGTAGTTCTCGGTGTCTCGGTAGGCAGCCGGAGTGTTGGCAAGCATCTTGGACTTATAGGGAGTGGTAAGGCCTTTGATTTTGGCGCTCATGTGGTTGAGCCCAACCCCTCCCACCCAGATCGAGGCCTGGGGGTTGGCTTTCTCGGCTTCCAGCCTGCTTTCGACCTCGCCGCCCGCAAGCCTCTGCCAGTTGACCTGGATGCCTGTCTCTTTCTGGAAGAGATCGAAGAGTTCCTTAGCAAGAGGCTCCTCGAGTGTCGTGTATACTCCCACCTTCTGCTGGGCGCCTGCCATGCCGATGGCGAGCGCCATCACGACGAGGAGCGTCGCAATACGTTTCATACAGACCTCCGAAAATTGGTTGGATCGAATACAGGCTTATGATAGGCCCGCATCGCTGTTTTCGCAATACACAACCCGAGGAGGCTTTATAATGCCACTGTATATTTTTAATACATACGGCCGTGTAGTATTGACCCATATCGAAACGGAGCCGTATCGATATCAACCCATCGTGTCGGAAAAGTCAGGGGCACCAAGATCGGTTTCAGATCTATCACAGAACACATCTCTCTATATAAAATATAAATACAGATTTTATGAAATATTTGTACACTTTTTTGAATTTGGCACGTTTACTGCTAAATGTTATATGGACGCCGAAAGGGTCCCAGCTGGACGGCCTACGATGCCGACGGCTGACATACATGGCCGCAAAGGCCAGGAAAAAATGGAGGTTCTCTATGAAGTCGCTCACGTATTATGGATCCAGTCCCTTCGATCTGCTCGACAGGCTCTTCCTCGAAGGCACGAGGCTGTCTCCCGTTTCCAGGATTCCGGCCGTAGACGTCAGGGAAAACGATAACGATTACGAGATCGAGGCCGAACTGCCCGGGGTTTCCGAAAAGGACATCCGCGTCGAGGTGAAGGACGGAGTCCTCTCCCTCAATGCCGAGCGAGCCTCGGAGCGCAAGGCGGAGAAAGACAAGGGCAATTGGATCATCAGGGAGCGCGAAGCGAGCTCCTATTTCCGCAGCTTCACCCTTCCCGAGGATGTTGAAGCCGACAAGATAGAAGCCTCGTTCAAGGACGGAGTCCTCAAGCTCACCCTTCCGAGGAAGCCCGAGTCTGCTCCTCGAGTCGTGACAGTCCGCAGCGCCTGATAGAATCCTCGAGAAAGACCTCAGAGGGCCGACGCGAGTCGGCCCTTTTTTTGTCTTGTAACGTCGGTTACAGATCCCGCACGATCATTCAGATACAGTCTCGAAAGATAATGCTGAAGATGCCGATGTTCGCAGAGAAATGCCGCCGCCCGAGAAGGCGGCTTCTTCGGAAGCTCTTCACATGCAAAAAGGGATACTATGACAACGAGAAATATCATCGAGATAAACCAAGATCTCTGCGACGGCTGCGGAGCCTGCGAGACAGGCTGCCCGGAAGGGGCCCTGAAAGTTATTGGAGGCAAAGCCAGGCTTGTCGGGGAAAGCCTGTGCGATGGACTTGGAGCCTGTCTGGGCAGATGCCCGAGGGGAGCCATAAAGGTGACGAGGCGCCACGCCGAGGAATACGACGAAGCGGCTGTCATAGACGGGATGATACCCCAGGGCGAGGCGGTCCTGGCTGCCCACTTCGCCCACCTCGACCACCATGGCCAGGATCTCTACCTCAGGCAGGCCGCTGCTAGGCTTCGAGCCCTCGGGATGAGCCTTCCTCCCGGCTACGAATCCCTGCGCGAACCAGAAAAGCCCCGATTCGCCAAGCCCTGCTCTAGTTTCGCCCTCAAGAAAGAAGCATCTCGCCCGGCTATAGCCTCGGCACTCGGCAACTGGCCTGTGCAACTTCATCTTTCCAATCCGCGCGCTCCAGGCTTCGATGGCGCCCATCTCCTCCTAGCCGCAGACTGTACAGCCTTCGCCTCGGGCTCATTCCATGAGGATTTCATACGGGGCAGGGCCACGGTCATAGCCTGCCCGAAGCTGGACCATGGCCGAGACGTCTATATCGACAAGCTGACGAGCCTCGTAGCCAAGGCTTCCTCTGTCACCGTCGTCACCATGGAAGTACCCTGCTGTTCGGGGCTCGTCAGCATGGCTCTCGAAGCCCGGTCGGGAGCGGAATCAGACATCCCGATAGACCATGTCGTCATCGGTATCGATGGAGCCGTGGTTTCTCGCAGGAAGCTCTGAGGCCTCGACCCGACTTACCTCAGCCTGTCCGGGTTCAGGTCCTCGAGCTCCGGCAGGACGAATATCCCGTTTTTGCGAACGAGCTTTCCATCGAACCAGATTTCTCCTCCTCCCAGGCCGGCTTCTTGGCGCAGCACGAGGTCCCAGTGGAGGCTCGAGCGATTGCCGTTGAAGCAGTCGTCGTAGGAGTTGCCTGGGGTGAGATGTATAGAACCAGCAATTTTCTCGTCGAAGAGAGTGTCGAGAAGGGGGGCAGTGATGTGGGGATTGGCGCCGATGGCGAACTCCCCCAGGTATCGCGCGCCCTCGTCGAGGTCGAGGATTGCGTTGACCCTGGCCACATCGTTGGCCGAAGCCTCCACTATCTTGCCTGCCTTGAAGGTGAACCGGACATCTTCGAACTTGAAGCCTTCCTTTTCGCTGGGCGTATTGTAATGGATGTAGCCCTCGGCCGACTCGCGCAGGGGAGCCGAGTACACCTCCCCGTCGGGGAGGTTCATGGTGCCATCGCACTTGATCGCAGGCATGCCCTCTATGGAGAAGCTCAAGTCCGTGTCGGGGCCGATCAGCCTGACCATGCGCGTGGCCTGCATGAGCTCCACCAATGGATCCATGGCTTTGGACATTGCTGCGTAGTCCATAGTGCAGACACGGAAGAAGAAATCCTCGAAAGCTTCTTCGCTCATGCCAGCGTTCTGGGCCATGGCTGGGGATGGATAGCGCAGGACCACCCACTTGGTTCCCGGAAGGCGCCTGTCCACGTGGACCTTCCTCCAGATGTGCCTGTTGTACAGGTCGAGCTTCTCCTGTGGGAGATCCGTCCAGGCGAAGGAGTTCCTGAGGCTGGTGAATCCTATATAGGCGTCCATCTTTTCCATACGGGCGGCCTCGAACTCGGCCTGGAGGGCGAACTGCTCTTCTTCTCCTCCGAGGAAGAGTTCCCGCTCCACTCTCTTGTCCTGGAGATGTACGAAGGCGAGGCCGCCCGCGTCATGTACAGCCGATACGAGGGCCATCACGAATTCCGGTTCGGGGTTGATGTTCTGAATGAGCACCTTCTCCCCTTTCTGGACTTTGATCGAGTACCTGACAATGAGATCGGCCAATTTTCTCACTCTAGGATCTTGCATATCCTCTCCTTCTTCTCGATATCGACAAACCCTGGCCTCCGAGGGCATACTCTGCCCATGGACGACACGGCTGAAAATGGCTCGGCTCCCCTCCCCTCCTGCCCTGCGAATCCCTTCGGCGAGGCAGAACTCTCCTACCCGATAGGCTTCGACCTGCGCGTCATCTACCTCCTGGAAGGCGCTGGAGACTTCCAACAATCCCTGGAAAAAGCCCTAGCGGATGCCGGAGTGCCATGGACGATGATCCAGGGTACAAAGAAGCCTGAAGCGCGCTATGGGCGCATGGGAGCCAGGGTGACGGTGAGTTCCAAGGCCGCCATGGACAAACTCTACGCAGCCGTTGCAGCCATCCCCGGAGTGAAAGCCGTCATCTGAATATCTCGTCCGCCTCGGCCTCGGCCTTCCACGCTTCCTTCAAGATGAAATAGCTCTTCTTGTACCTTTCCCGATAGGGCGGTGCCTCTTCCCAGCCCTTCCACACATACGCCGAGGCTGGATCGGATCGAGCGCTCCCGGCGCTCTTGGCCGTGGCTTGGTTCCAGACCGTGGCGTAGGCCAGGACTCCGTCGGTTTTCCGCGTTGAAAGCCCGTCTCGTTCAGGATTGTAGTAGCCAGTGCGGGTATCGTGGAGAACCTGGAGGGAGGAGGGATCGCTTACGTTTATCAGGGTCCAGGGCAGACGAAGCCGGATCTTCCCGTCCGCGACATTCCATAGATTCCCTGCCTCGTCGAATTTCCCCTTGCGCAAGGCGGAGGCGTCGAAACGCTTTTCGGGGATGAATCGATTATCCTGGGTGATCACCGCGCCGTTCACGAGGAGAGAAAGGCGCTCGAACTTCCCGTCCTCGCGCCTTGAACTCGCGAACCGAGATGCGTATTGATTGTAGGAGGGGATGACCAGAAGCTCGGCTGTATCCGCGTCCGAGATCCTGAGGAGGAATTCGAGCCCGCTCGGAACCCGGCCGCCATGGGGCCAGGCGAACTGGCCGAGGTCTCGATCGTAGGTGTCCAAGCCGATGAGAATGTCCTCGGAAGCGAAATCCATAGGGCGTGCGAGTTCGAGCTCGAT
>DATCUA010000373.1:0-3352 GCA_036567645.1 Rectinemataceae bacterium
AAGCACGGGATCCAGGATGGCCGTGTTGGGGGGCATCTTGGGGTCGAGGGCGGTGATCTTGCGGTGGCGCTTGAGGTCGGTGATGACGGCGGCGGCCGTGGCCTCGCTCCCGGTTCCGGCCGTGGTGGGCACGGCGATGAAGGGAAGGCCGGAGTTCCTGCAGGTGAGGAGGCCCGAAAACCTTTCCAGGGGCTTGGAGTGGGTGGCTCCCATGCGGACGATCTTGGCCGTGTCGATGACCGAGCCGCCGCCGAGGGCTATCACGGAGTCGCAGGAAGAGGACTTGAGGACACCGAGAGCCTGGGAACAGATATCGAATGAGGGATCGGGGAGCACGCCGTCGTAGACGGAATAGGCGAACCCAGCACCCGAGAGGATTTCCTCGAGCTTAGCCGAGAGGCCTGCCTTGACGAGGGTGGCATCGGTGATTATGAGGGGCTTGGAGGCGCCGAGGGTCTTGAGCTCCGAGGGGACGAGCTTGAGGCTACCCGGGCCCGTGAGGAGAGTGGGCACTTTCTGGGGCACGATCGTGAGGGCGCGGCCAGCCAGGTTGAAATACATCCATCGTACGACGTGCTTCATAGAACCTCCCCTGGAGGAACGGATTGCGTTCGATGTTTGGTTCATGATAGCCAGGCGCCGGTGAAGGCGCAAGCGAGTTTCTGCCGAGACAGTTGTGAGAAGCGGCGGCTTGGGCAGGCTGAGGTAGAGCCGTGGCGAAGGCTAGGCGCCGAGGAGGCGGAGGAAGCCGGACTTATCGATGTAGTTCGATGAACGCTTGGGGGATCCGCGGGAATAGTAGCGCACGTATGGCACCTGGTCGTTGCCGAAAACCTTCTCCTTGAAGGAGCGGAACTCGTCGAAGAAGGGTTCTTCGTCGTAGGCTACCCAGTAGACATCAACCCCGGGCAGGGCCGAGACCTCGCCCAGATAGGAGCGCATCCAAACCCACTGGTGGCACCAGCCCTGAGTGAGGACGATGGCGACCTTGGGGGATGAAGAGCGGATAGATTCGGGAAATTCGCCCGAAGCTATAGCGGCGAGGCAGTCCGCTCGGGTCAGTTTTACAAGCATCGAAGCTTTCTCCGGCGGCTCAAGCTTCTGGCAAGGCGCTGACCCCGGCCTTGGCCATGGTTATGGCGTCCACGGGGCAGGATTTTTGGCACAGTGCGCAGCCGGTGCAGGTTTCGGGCTCGGCGAGCTCGGGGAAGGCCTTGCTATAGCGGTCTAAGCCCGTGCGCGTGTCCGCAAGGCAGCCGAAGGGACATGCGTAGACGCAGATCCTGCAGGCGACGCACTTCGAATAATCGAAAGCGGGGCTGAACTCAGAGCGCATGCGGGCTCTCCTTGCCGAGAAGCTTGTCCAGGCCGAGGGCTGAAAGGGTTTGAGAAGTGGGCAGGCCGATGCTTGGATCCCAGCCCCAGGCTTTCCAATAGCTTGCGACCATGGAATCCGTCTCGAGCTTGATTCCCTTCGTGGGGCCGCTCGCGAGGGCTTCGTCTCCAGAGGCGCGGCGGTGCATGCGGAAGCTCTTCGGTTCGGCCCCTTGGATGGCGTTGAACTGCTGGCGCAGGGTTTGGGCTCTCTTTCCAATCTCCATGAGCTCGTCGGGGCTCTTATCCCAGTCGGCAACGGCGTTGATGAGGTCGAAGAGGGGATAGTTGTCGAGGCCGGAGAGCATGGCGTAGTAGCAGGAACCCGTGCAGTCGATGAGCATTTTGAAGCATGTTTGGGCGACGTTTCGAAGGGCGTTCTCGGGGCTGTCCTCCCTGGCCTCCGATTTGGGGCGGAAGCCGAGCCGCGGCGCCCAGCTGACGTACTTCCACAGAGCCGAGGTGGAGTAGTAGAGGTCGCCCGAAGTGGTATGGCGGCCCGGGGTTGGGTCGGCCGAGTAGGCGACGCCGAGCATGGGATCGACCTTGGGGTCGTGCATGGGGAGTTCCTGGCCGCCGGCATGGACAGCGAAGGCTTCGGAGCCGCGCCCGATGCGCTTGGCTGCGGCGGCGACTCCGTCGGCGAGGATGTCGCCTATGCCTTTCCGCGCAATCATCAGGCGCAGGAGGGCGATTATGGCCGCGGGATCTCCCCAGCGAAGGACGAGGCCGCCCGTGTCCTCGGGGCCGATGATTCCTCGTTCGAAACACTCGATGGCGAAAGCGACTGCCCCGCCTGCGGAGATGGAATCCATCCCGGCTCGGTTGAGCATATCGTTGATAAGGAAAATGGAGTCCAGATCCTTGTTCATGAGGAGGCCGCCGAAGACCATGGCGGTTTCGTATTCGGGCTTGTGGCTTTCTGCTGGCATTTCTCCGGCTGGGACTGGGGAGCCTTGGGGCGCGGCCAGCAGCGAGCCTTGGCCGGCAGAGTCCCGGATGCCGCTGATATCGCAGACGCCCCCGCAGCCTATGACGCAGGAGTAGCAGTGGTACTTGCGGATCTCCCGCTCGTTGACCTTGGCCGGATCGAGATTGGAATAGTAGGATCGGTCGTAGTCTTCCCGCGAGCCCGTCCAGTTCTTCAGGGGGGCGTCCCCGTTGGCGACGGCGAGGGTGTTGTTCATAGCCGTGCCCCAGCGCTTCAGGAGCATGGTGGTGAGGAGGCCGGGCATGGGGCCGGAGCGCTTCATGGCCGACATGGCCCTGCCCATGAGGGGAAGGGCCGAGCCGGGGACGAAGCCGGGGAAATTGGCGGCGCGTACCTTGTCGGCATAGAGTCGGCTCTTGGCCTTGATCTCCTCGGGCCGGCCGCCCTTGATAGGCCGGTTTCCGCGCAGGACGATGGCCTTGAGACGCTTGGAGCCCATGACGGCCCCCACCCCCGAGCGCGCGGCGTAGCGGCCGAGGTCGTTGGAAATGCCCGATATGAGGGAGAGCTTTTCTCCGGCGGGGCCGATGACGGCTATGGAGGGCTTCTTGCCTGGCCCCTGGGCGGCCGCGAGCCGCGCCTCGGCTTCGATGGCGTCCAGCCCCCAGTATTCCTCGGCGGGCAGGATGGATGGGCCCTTGGAATCTATCAAAAGATAGACGGGGCGAGGCGAGATGCCCTTGACGAAGATGGCGTCGTATCCGCACTGCTTGATGCCAATGGCGAGAGTGCCTCCGCAGTTGGAGTCGCCCCAGCCACCGGTGAGGGGGGATTTGCATACTGCCATCCAGCGCCCGGCCATGACGGCTCCTGTGCCCGTGAAAAGGCCAGTGGTGAACCCGAGGATGTTGTCGGGTCCGAGGGGATCGGCCCCCGGGGGGATGTTGCGGCAAAGGTACCAAGCCCCGAGGCCGACGCCCGAAAGAAGGTTCTGGTAGACTTCTTCGCCCACTTTTTCCGCGGCGCAGGAGCCCGCGCCGAGGTCCA
>DATCUA010000374.1:0-7742 GCA_036567645.1 Rectinemataceae bacterium
CTTGTGCAAAGAGCGTGTCGGGGCTAGAGTACAGCTGTCTTCTGGAGGTATGCCCGTGTGCGACACCCTCTATAGAGCCCCGTTTTTCGGCAAGAATTCCGACCGCCACCCAGCCGAGCCCCAAAGCCTCTGCCTCGTGCCCAGGCGGGATAAGAGCGCGAACATGTCGAGGCCCGGAGGCGAGCTGCCTATCCAGGACTCGGGGCTTTCCTATCTTCTCTCCAAACCTTCCTGGATATGGGGGGGAGAGATGGGGATAAACGAGGCCGGCGTCGCGATAGGCAACGAGGCCGTGTTCTCCCGCTTCAAGCCCGACAAGGGCGGAGTCCTGGGCATGGACATTCTCAGGGCGGCCCTGGGCGCGGCTTCTACGGCCAAGGACGCGGTGGATGTCATCTGCTGTTTTACGGAAAAGCATGCCCAGGGCGGCAACGGGGCTTTCAAGGGCTCGATGTACTACGACAATTCCTATCTCGTGTCTGATCCTCGGGGAGCCTATATCGTCGAGACTGCGGGCAAGCGCTGGGCGTGGAGAGCGGCGGATTCCAAGGATGCCATCTCCAACTGCTACTGCATCGAAGAGGACTACAAGCGCCTGGATGCCCAGACCCGCAAGGAGATAGCGCCGGTGAACGAGAGGGCGGCTTGTTCGGACGAAGCCGATCCCGGCCGCAAGGGCGAGAAGGAGAGTTTCAAGGCCCATGTGGAAAACCGCTTCTACCTGCGCTTTTCCAAGGGAGAAGCGCGCAGGGATCTATCCCTCTCCCTCCTCGGCAAGGCTGTAGACATCCAGGCCTTCTTGGGAGTTTTACGCTCCCACGGTCCCTTCGACCCGTCCAAGCCCTGGCCCAGGCACATGGAGAGCCTCTGCATCCACTCGGGCGGCTTCCCCGCCTCGGCTACCACGGCTTCCATGGCGGTGGAATACAGGGGAGAATCGGCCATAGTCTGGTTCACGGGCACATCCTATCCCTGCCTTTCGCTCTACAAGCCTGTAATACTGAATAGAGGTGTCTTCCGCCCCCTGTGGCCTGCCTACGACTATGCCGAGGGCTCCGCCTCTTCCTTGGAATACTGGAACGCCCAGCGCGCCTGGATTTCTTCTTCCCGCGCCGCCGCCAAGTCCAAGGATCCGGCCTTCGCCGCCGCGCGCGACCAGGCGCAGGAGTCCTTGGCCATGATAGCCGCCTCGGCCCTTTCCGACATGGAGGCTTCCGGGGACGAGGCCGCGCTGGCCGTCCTGGGCCAGGAGGTCCAGGCTATCGTGGCCGGCTGGGAAAAGGACTGCGGCCTCTAGGCCGGAGGCGGGACTGTGCCCGGCTCGGGATCCCGGTCCAGGAAGTCGGCCTTTCTCCTCGCCGCTCTCTTCATCTTCGTTCTAGCCATCGCCCTCGTTCTCGGGTTGCGCGCCGCACTATCGCCGAGGGTCGAGGAAAGCTGGAGACTCTATGTGGAGAGGGTTTTCCCCGAGCGCAGGCTTTTAGTGCTTTCCTCGGCCCAGCGATACGCGGCTTCCAAGGAGTTCACGGCCAAGATCCTCGCCCTGGTAGACGTGCGGGCTTCGGTGGAGATAGAAGCATGGGCGGACGTGTTCTACGTGGTTGACGCCTCCGATCCAAAGGCCTGGGAGATTTCGTGGGACAGGAAGACGAAGGTATTGAGCATTCTCGCGCCCGAACCGACCTGCCTTCCCCCCGCCGTGCGAACCGAGACCATCGAGGTGCGCTCCAAGGGCGCGAACATAGTCACCAACACCTTGTTCAGGCTCAAGGCAGAGGCGGTGAAGATGCAGGCCGAGCTTTCGCGCGACCTGGCCGACAAGGCGAGAGAGACCCTGTCCGATCCAGACATAAGGCGCGCCGCCCTCCAGGGGCTGGAGGGGATTGGCCGAACCTTTAGCGAGGCTGTCCTGGGTAAGGGAGTCTATACGGTTTCGGCGCGGTTCCGGGGCGACCAGAATAGCTTGACTCAGCCCCGGCCGTGAGCGACACTGGACTATCGCATTCCGATTTCAAATAGGAGGATACCCGCATGAAAAAGGCTTTGTTCCTGGCCCTGGCCTTGGTCCTGGGCTTCAGCTTCGCCACTGCCCAGACCCCGGTGAATCTCTACGGGCGCGGAGCCGCAGGCCCCAACGGCGTGGTCGCCGCGGCCAAGCCCGAAGCCTCCGAAGTGGGGCTGGAAATACTCAAGCAGGGAGGCAACGCGGTCGACGCGGCCGTAGCAACGGCATTCGCCCTCCATGTGCTGGAGCCCAACGCCTCGGGAGTGGGCGGCGGGGGATTCATGATCGTCAAGATGGCGAACATGCCCAATCCCGTGGTCGTGGATTTCCGCGAGACTGCCCCCCTGGCGTCCACCGACACGATGTACCTGGGTCCCGACGGCAAGGTGATCCCCAAGTCCACCTACGAGGGAGGGCTTTCCGTGGGGGTTCCGGGCGAGGTGAAGGGGCTCCTCTACGCTCTGGAGCATTTCGGCTCGGGCAAGTTCTCCCGCAAGGATCTGGTGCAGCCGGCAATATCGTGGGCGCTCAAGGGCGTCCCCGTCACGGTGAACCTGGCTCAGATCATAAAAGACAACTATGACAAGCTCGTCCGCTTCGAAAACGGCGCCAAGATCTATCTAGACAATGGTCTTCCCTTTGAAGTAGGCGATACTTTCAGGAATCCCGACTACGCCAACACATTGGCCCAGATAGGCCTCTACGGCGCTGACGCCATCTACAAAGGCCCGATCGCCCAGGCCATGGTGGACGAAGTGCAGAAGAGGGGCGGCATTCTCACCATGGAGGATCTCGCCAGGTACGAGGTCAAGATCCGTGAGCCGGTGGTGGGCAGCTACCGCGGCTACAAGATCTACTCCGTGCCTCCCGCTTCCTCGGGAGGCACCCACCTGGTGCAAATGCTCAACATCTTGGAGAACTTCGACGTGGCCAAGACGGTGCAGGGCAGCGCGGCAAACGCCCATCTCTGGGCCGAGACCCTCAAGCTCACTTTCGCGGACCGCTCCAAGTACATGGCCGACACCGACTTCGTGAAGGTTCCCCTGGCGGGGCTCACGAGCAAGGCCTACGCCAAGGAGCTGGCGGCCAAGATAGACACGGCCAAGCCCATGCCCAGCGCCACGGCGGGCGATCCTTCCAAGTACGAGTCCGGCTCCACGACCAGCCTTTCCGTCATGGACAAGGACGGGAACATGGTCAACATCACCAAGACCATCAACTACTTCTTCGGCTCGGGCGTGGTGGTTCCCGGAACGGGCATCATCATGAACGACGAGATGGACGACTTCGTGCCCACGCCCGGCTCTGCCAATTCCGTCCAGCCCGGCAAGCGCCCCCTGTCCAGCATCAGCCCCACCCTGGTCCTCGATCCCCAGGGCAGGTCGTTCATGGTGCTCGGCTCCCCGGGCGCCACCAGGATCTTCCCGACCGTGGCCCAGGTCATTTCCAACGTGATCGACTTCGGTATGCCGATCCAGGAAGCCATCCTGGCCCCGAGGCTTTTCCAGATGGCCTCGGGCGCCCTCAACGTGGAAGGCCGCTACTCGATCAACGCTTATGAAGCGCTGAAGAAGATGGGCCACACGGTGACGGTGCGCGGAGACTGGGACGCCTATTTCGGCGGCGTGCACGCGGTCCTCTACGACTACTCGAAAGGCGTGCTCTACGGCGGCGCCGATCCCAGGCGCGACGGGCAGGCCGCGGCGTTCTAGATTTCGCTTCGTTCTTGCCGGCGCTCTCGGTCAGGCCAGGCTTTCCGAAAGTCTGGTCCGCCCGAGAGCGCCGGCTCATCAGTTTTGAAACCAAGGTGTAGCCATGAAACCATCCACTCGCGCTCTCGTGTTTGTTGCGGCTCTCGTCCTGAGCCTCGGTTTCGGCGCCTCGGCCGCAGCCGAAACCCCCAAGGCATTCGCATCTCCCCCAGCCCTCCTCACATCCGTGGGCCAGAGCGCCGATGTGGAGATGGTGAAGGTGCTCTTCGGCAGGGCCAAGCTTGCGTATAGCCTGGACGCGGCGGTCAAGGCTTCCGCCTTGGCGGCTTCCACGGCCAAAACCCTCGTCCTCGCCATTGGCGGCTCCTCCAAGGGCCTGGGCGCGGCGGGCATTTCGGTAGAAGCGGAGCTGGAGCGCACCAAGGCCCTCATAGCCGAGGCGCGCAAGCTGGGCATGAAGATCATCGGGATCCACGTGGGCGGGGAAGCCCGCCGCGGCGAACTTTCGGACAAGTTCATCCAGGCCGCGGTTCCGGCCTGCGATTTCGTCATCGTGGTAGCCGAGGGGAATCAGGACAAGCTCTTCGACAAGCTCTGCGGATCCAAGATCCCCCTGGCTTCAGTGGCCAAGATAGCCGAGGCCGGGGTTCCCCTCGCGGCGGTTTTCCTGAAGTGAGCGAAGGACGGAGAGGAGGTTCGCCGTGTCCCAGGAGCTGATGGTCTTTCTCGTCATGGTGGGCGTATTCGCCGCCGGATGCTTCGCCCTCAAATGGCCCGTGGCGGTGTCCCTGGTTCTCGCCTCGGTGGCGGGAGCCTTGGCGGGCGGCGTAGGAGTGCCCATACGCCACCTGGTCGAGGGAAGCTTCGGCTACGTAGACACCATCCTCACTATTGCCACGGCCATGGTGTTCATGAACTCCTTCAAGGACTCCGGGGGCCTCGAGGCCCTGTCCTCGGCCACGATCCGCCGCTTCCACAAGATTCCGGGACTCCTCCTGGTCCTCCTCACTTTCGTGGCCATGTTCCCCGGCATGATTACCGGCTCATCCAGCGCGGCGGTGCTGACGGCGGGAGCGGTGACGGCGCCAATATTCATGGCCTTGGGGATGCCGGCGGAATCGACGGCGGCCCTCATAGCCATGGCCGGCATACTGGGCATGATAGCGCCCCCGGTAAATATCCCCGTCATGATCATCGGCGGTGGCATCGACATGCCCTATGTCGGTTTCGAGCTGCCTTTGCTGGCCCTCACGGTTCCGCTCGCCATTTTTTCGGCTCTCTATTTCGGCTATCGCCACGTCAAGAAGACCGACATGTCCAAGGTACTGGCTGGCCTGGACACGAGCGTGCTGGACAAGTACGGGGCCCTGCGTCTCTTCTCCCCCGTCCTCTTCGTCCTCGTCCTCATGGTGCTGGACAAGGCCCTGCCCAAGATATTCAATCTGGGCATGCCCCTCATCTTCGTCCTGGGCACCGTTCCCGCCTATTTCACGGGCAAGCGGTTCAAGGTCCTGGATTCGGCGCGCACTGCCATAGAGCAGGCCCTGCCCGTTCTGGGCATCCTGGTGGGGGTGGGCATGTTCATCCAGATCATGACCCTGACGGGGGTACGGGGCTTCATCGTGGTGAACGCCCTGTCCGTCCCGCCCATCCTTCTCTACGCGGCCATAGCCATAACGATACCGCTGTTCGGAGCCGTTTCGGCCTTCGGCGCCGCGAGCGTCCTGGGCGTGCCCTTTCTCCTCGCCCTCCTGGGCAAGGACCAGATCATAACGGCGGCGGCCCTTTCCCTGATAGCCTCCCTGGGCGATTTCATGCCGCCCACGGCCCTCTCGGCGATATTCGCCGCCCAGGTGGTGGGCTTGCCCGGATACGGGAAGACCCTGAAGAAGCTCATCCTGCCTTCGCTCCTCGTCGTGGGCTGGGCCATCCTCTTCATCGTGTTCTCCAAGCAGATCCGGACTCTGTATTAAGGAGGCCAGAGGTGATCACATATGTATATCTGGCCATTCTGGCCGCCGTGCTCGCCCTTGTCGTATGGGCTCTGGTGAGTTCCAAGAAGTGGAGTTTCCAGGCGACGGCCGCCATGGTCATAATTCCCCTCGTCCTGCGGCTTCTGATGATAAAGTGAGGATGGGATGATGAAAAAACACCATATCACAGCCGCCGTCTTCCTCGCCGCCGCCGTCGTCGTATGCTTTGTCGCTGGCTCTTCCTTCCTCTCGATGCGGAAGCCCGACATCATCGTACGTGGTCCGGGCGTAACCGATATGAAGAAGCTTTCGGACTGGTTTCCCGGGCTCGCCAAGACCCCGGGCGACACCGATGTGTACATCCTCGATTCGGGCAAGCCGGGGGCCTCCATGCTCGTCCTGGGGGGAACCCATCCCAATGAGCCTTCTGGCCACCTGAGCGCCATTCTCCTCATCGAGAACGCAGTGCTTTCTTCAGGCAAGCTCTTCGTTCTACCTAGGGCCAACGCCTCGGGCTTTACCCACAACGATGCCCAGGAGGGATCGCCCCAGCGCTTCACCATCGAGACTCCAGCCGGCGGCCGCGTGTTCACCTTCGGATCCCGCGCCACGAATCCCATCCACCAGTGGCCAGATCCCGCCGTCTATATCCACGCTTCCTCGGGCCAAAGCCTCTCGGGTTCGGAGACGCGCAATCTCAATCGGGGCTACCCCGGATTGCCGAACGGCACGCTGACGGAAAAGGTCTGCTACGGGATCACCCAGCTCATCAAGAAAGAAGGGGTGACGATCAGCGTGGACCTGCACGAGGCTTCGCCCGAATATCCGGTGATCAATGCCATCGTGGCCCATCCCAAGGCCATGCCCCTGGCTTCCGAAACCGTCCTGGGTCTGGAGATGCAGGACATCAAGATAGGCCTGGAGCCCTCGCCGCCCAATCTCCACGGGCTCACGCACCGCGAGCTGGGCGATTTCACCGACACCCTGCCCGTCCTGATGGAGACGGCAAACGCGACCCAGGGGCGCCTGCGGGGCCGCACGGACGAGGCCCTCATCCTGACGGGCAAGGACCCCTGGTACGTGCGCGCCGCCGGCCTGGGAAGGCTCTACGTGCCCTACGACGAGAACGGCCATCCCCTGAAGGAGAGAGTGGGAAGGCACGTGGCCGCCATCCAGGAGCTGGCTTTTTCCTGGACACTGAACAACCCGGACAGGCCTCTGGAATTCACGGGGCTTCCGAGCTACGCGGAAATCCAGGAAAAAGACCTTGGTGCTTTCTTGCTGAATTAAGTTCCTCGAACCTTGTTGGAGGAGAAGCATAGAGGAGTATAAGCGACGTAGTAAGGGTATGGACGTCTTCAGGCCTCCCTTCTGCGCCCGAGCGGATTGTATCCACCATCGACCTACCATGGATTCGCTATACTGCGCCTACGTTCCCTGGGGCTTCTACACCACGAAAGCCTTCGGAAGGGTGCAACGCTACCGTTGTACTTCCTGCGGCACGACCTTCTCTCGCCAAACCTTCCGCCTCGACTACTACGCCAAGCGCATCCTTCCCTACCAGGACATCGTCCAGCGGCTTTCCTCATGCGAGAGTCTGTCCGCTATTGGACGCGCGCTGGCATCTTCAACGGACACGATCTCGAACCGCATAAGCAGGGCGGCTCGCCAAGCCCTGGCCATGAGCGCCGAACTAAGCTCGTCGTTGCATCCTCGGGAGGATCTGGTCGCCGATGGGTTTGAAAGCTTCTGCCGCTCCCAGTACTTCCCGAACACCATTACGCTCTTGGTCGGCGCTTCGTCCCAGTATGTGTACGCCGCCGATCATGTCACGATCAGGCGCAAAGGGAGAATGACAGACCGACAGAAGAAGAACCGGGCGATGCTGGAATCGCGATGGAAGGCAAAGCCGCGAGGGATAGAGACCTCCTTTTCCCGTATCGCGCATGAGGCGCTCCGTGTTTATGCAGGCGGGAGGATGCCTGTTCTCACCCTCTGGACCGACGAGCATCCGGCGTATGGACGAGCGCTCAAGCGCTCGCCGCACCTATC
>DATCUA010000375.1:0-2641 GCA_036567645.1 Rectinemataceae bacterium
TAGCTTCCGGAGAAGGGCCTCGGCCTTCATGGCCGCCGGGGAAAGGCGCGGCGCTCCGGCGGCCGGCTCGGCCCTGGCTCTGAGCGTGGAGCCGGGAACGGGTTTGGTTCGGGCTTCGAGGGCTCTGATCAGTTTTTCCCTCGCATCCGGGCCCGGCGCTATCCCCGATTCCCTCAGGACCGAGCCTATCTTCCTTCGTAGAGCCTGGTCTGTTCTTCCGCTGGACACTACCCAGGCCCTGCCCAGAACCTGGGCTCCGCCGTGGCGGATGAGTGCGAGGGGGAGGCGGCGTGGAAGGGCGAGAGGTTCGTCGAGGAGAAGCCTATAGAATCCTTTCTTGCCCAGGGGAGCTATCCTGCCTATCCTGCTCGCGCTACCGACAGCTGCTTCTAGTTCGCCGCCCTTTTCCAGGACGGGGCTTTTCCTATCCGGGGACGAGGTTGAGGCGGCAAGATCCTCGACGCCAATGATGAACTCGGCAGCGACATCGAAGGATGCTTTCTGGCCAGGCAGAACAACGAGATCCCCACGAATCGGCACAGCCTTGCCCTTAGACAGGTTCAAAGCGAGCCGTACCGCGCCTTCCGCCCTTTCGACGCGCTTCTCCAGGCTCTCCATCGATTTTACGCGCGCTTCGATGCCCGAAGGGAGGATGAGCACTGCATCCCCCGAGGAAAATCCATTCCCGACGAGAGTGCCGCAGACGATAGTCCCGGCTCCCGCGCGGGAAAAAACCCTGTCCACGTACAAAAAAGGCGCATCGCGCGGGTTTCTGCTTTCCGAGTCGCGCTTTTTCTTCTTCAGGATCTCCGCGCCTTCCTCGTAGAGGGCGGATTTCAATGCTTCCAGTCCCCGGCTGGCAACAGTCGATACCGATTGGGCCGGGGCGAGGCAGGACGCTCCCAGGATGAGGGAGGCCCGCGCCAGGACGTCGTCGATGATGGAGACGAGATGCGAAGGCTCGATCAGGTCGATCTTGGTGATCACCGGCATGACTCTGGGCGGGCCGAGGGCGGCGAGCACTCGGGCATGGTTTTCCGTCTGTTCCATCCAGCCATCGTTCGCGGCGACGACTAGCAGGGCGAGATCCAGAGCCCAGGCTCCCGCCACCATGTTCCTGATGTAGCGCTCGTGGCCTGGCACGTCGATGAGTCCGAACTCGACGCAATCCGAGATGCTTACGCCTCGGCCAGCGAAGCCAGCGTCCGCTCCGCCCGCGGTGAGCCTCATCGATGCGAAGCCGAGATCCGTCGTCATGCCCCTGGACTTCTCTTCGGGAAGCCTGTCGGTATTTATGCCCGTCAGGGCTTTTACGAGGGCTGTCTTCCCATGGTCGATATGGCCCGCCATGCCGAGGACGATCATCCGCCCGCCTTCCTCATCGAGCCTGCTTCGGCATCGAGCGCCTGAATTACCGAACCGAGGATCAGAGCCGGATCCTCGTCGGCGAGAGTGAGGAGATCGAGGATGACCTGGCGCCGTTCCACTCTCGCGATGATAGGCGGATCCGAGGATCTCATGAATGCTGCGAGTTCCTGCGCCGAATACAGAGGCTTGATGGCGATCGCCAGGGAGTCCAGGCTCTCGTCGGGGCTGGAGCCTCCTCCGATGGCGGCGCGGGACGGCTCGAGAGTCGCCCTGCCCCCGGGAATTCCCGCCAGGAGTTCCTTGCCCAGATCTTCGAGCTCGTCCCTGCCTTTGCCGCTGACGCGTCCGAGGGCGGCCATGACGGCTGTAGGCGCTTCGCGACCGAGTTTCTTTACGCTTTCCCCGTTCAGGCGGTCTTGCCCTCCATGTATCGCCATCCTCTCTACCAGGACCGATTCCAGAAGAGAGAGGATGGTCTTGCCCGGCCTGAAGGCTCGCATCATGGGGTGCTTGGAAAGCTTTTCGATCTGCCGTGCGCTTCCGGCTATGATGCCCGCCTGGGGGCCTCCCAGCACCTTGTCGGCCGAAAAGCACACGAGATCCGCTCCTTCGCGGAGCAGGTGCCTCAGGTCTTCCTCGCCGGCCAAGCCCTCGTTCGAGCTTCCCGATCCTTGGTCAACCACGATGGGAAGGCCGGAGGGAAGGGCGCTCTTGAGTTCGCGCACTGTCGGCTTGGCTGTAAAACCGCGGATGGCGAAGTTAGAGCAGTGCACGAGGAGGACGAGCGCTGTCGTGGGACCGCAGGCCGAGCGGTAGTCTTCGGCTGTGGTGATGTTCGTAGTGCCGACGTCTACGAGCCTCGCCCCGGAAAGGGCGAGGATCTCCGGTATCCGGAAGCCGCCCCCGATCTGGACCGCCTCGCCTCGGGAGACGAGGACTTCCTTGCCCTTGGCGAGGGCTGAAAGGCAGAGGAGGACTGCGGCGGCGTTGTTGTTGACGGCAAGCCCCGATTCGGCCCCGGAAAAGGCGGCGACGAGCTCGGGAACGAGGCCCCCGCGGCTTCCGCGCTTGCCCGAAGCCAGGTCGTACTCGAGGGTGGAATAGCCGGAGTTCAAATCCTCTAGCTCGGCCCAAGCCCTACGCGAGATGGGACTGCGCCCTAGATTCGTGTGCAAGACCACTCCCGTGGCGTTCAGAACCTTGCGCAGCCTCCTCGCCTCGGCCTTCCTCAGGACCGAGACGCAGGCCTCGAGAGCGCGTTCCGGCACTATGG
>DATCUA010000376.1:0-3277 GCA_036567645.1 Rectinemataceae bacterium
TGGCGGCGGCTATTGCCGACGCCACGGTGGAGGAGATTGTCCAGGCCGGCCGCGCCCAGCTGCCCGCCGGAAGCTGGATAGGCTCGGCCATGGACACGGCCATGGCTATCTGCGAAGCCAAGCCCGATATAGAGGAAGCCTACGAGGATCTCCACCTCAAGCTCTGGACTCCCGAACACGCGGCCTCGCCCGAGGCTATTCCCCAAGTGTACGCCATCTTCAGGCTTACCCGGGGAGATCCCCGCCGGGCCCTGCTCTGGAGCGCCAATTTCGGCAGGGACGCCGATACCATAGCTGGCCTCGTCTGCTCGCTTTCGGGCGCCATGCACGGACTTTCCGCCTTCCCCGAAGCCTGGGTTTCCCGCCTGCGCAAGCCCTCGGGCACCTGTCTGGATTTCGCGGCCGAGGAGGACATCCTCGACCTGGCCAGGGATCTCGTGACCCTGGCTCGGAGCATGGAGGCCTGAGGGTGAAAGCCGAGGCTGTCCGGAAACGGGAGTGGAGCCTCCTGGTGCTCCTCGCCCCGGCCCTCATCTACTTCCTCGTCTACCACATCATACCCCTCTTCGGCATGGTGATGGCCTTCCAGGACTTCAGGATCATCGGCAAGAGCCCCTGGGTGGGCTTGAAGCACTTCCGCGCCCTCTTCGCCTCGCCTTCCTTCATGCAGGTCTTGGCCAACACCCTGATCATCAGCTTCATGAAGATCGTCCTCTTCTTCCCCCTGCCCATCATCTTCGCCCTGATGCTCAACGAGATCCGCTCCTCCTTCTTGCGCAAGTTCATCCAGTCGACAACCTACCTTCCGCACTTCCTTTCCTGGGTAGTGATAGCCGGAATATGGATAGCCTTCCTCTCGCCGAGCACGGGGGGCATGAACCAGCTACGAGGGCTTCTGGGCCTGCCCGCCCTCGACTACATGACGGACAAGGGCTCCATCCGCTGGGTCTTGTTCGCTTCCGAAACCTGGAGGAGCCTGGGCTGGGATTCGATCATCTACCTGGCGGCCCTCGCTGCCATCTCCCCCAGTCTCTACGAATCCGCCGACCTGGACGGGGCGGGGCCTTTCCAGAAGATGCGCTTCATCACCCTTCCCGAGCTGACGCCCACCATGGTGACGGTCTTCATCCTCAATCTCGGCTTCTTCCTCAACGCGGGCTTCGACCAGGTGTTCAACATGATGAACGACTCCGTGATCTCTGTGGTGGACATACTGGACACCTTCGTGTACCGCATCGGGCTCGTGAATATGCAGTATTCCTTTTCGACAGCCGCCAGCCTCTTCAAGGGGGCCATCGGCCTGGTCCTCATACTCGGCGCCCACAAGGCCTCAACCCGGGTCACCGGGAAGGGGCTCTGGTGATGCGCCCCGTCCGGACTCCGGTAGCCGATCTCGTCTTCAGGGCGGCTATAGCCTTCTTCCTCCTCCTCGTTTCCGTCGTGGTCCTCGTGCCCCTCCTGAATCTCCTGGCCCTTTCCCTTTCCGAGCCGGGAAGGGTTTCTGAACTCAAGGGACTCTCGATACTGCCCAAGGGATTCTCCCTGGTCAATTTCAGGGTTCTCGCGGCTAATCCCTTCTTCATGCGGAGCATACTCAACTCGGTCTACATAACCGTCCTAGGCACGGCGTTGAATCTGATCGTTACCTCCATGGCCGCCTTCGCCCTCACGAGGCCCAAGATTCCCTTCAAGCGCGTGTTCCAGACCCTCCTCATCATCGTCATGATCTTCGAGCCGGGACTCGTGCCCGAATACCTGGTGGTAAAGCGCATCGGCCTCATGGGCTCGCTCTGGGCAGTCATCCTCTACAAGGCTGTCAACGTGTACTACCTGATCATCATGATGCGGTATTTCGAGGAGATCCCGGTTTCCCTCATCGAAGCCGCCCAGGTGGACGGGGCGAGCTACTGGACTGTGCTCCGAAGGATAGTCCTGCCGCTGGCCAAGCCTGCCTTGGCCACCCTGGGGCTCTTCTACGGGGTATACCATTGGAACGAGTACTTCCGGGCTTCGATCTACCTCACCGATCCCGAAAAGTACCCCTTGCAACTCATCCTGAGGCAGTTCGTCGTCCTTGACGACACGGCTTCCCTCATTGGCTCGGGCACCCTCTTCAGCTACGAGGAGGCGGCCAGGCTCAATTACGACGCTCTCCAGGCCAGCACCATAGTGGTGGCCATTTTACCGGTTCTCATTATCTACCCCCTCATCCTCAGGTACTACGCCCGGGGAACGATGGAGGGTGGAGTGAAAGAATAGGAGGTCTTCATGAAAAAGCGATTGTTCGCGTCCCTCGTCATCCTCGCCCTCCTCATAGCGGGCTTGTCTTCGGCCGGAGCGGCTGGCCCCAAGGTGAGGCTGGTGCTCAAGGACCTGGACACCGATCCCAACGCTGCCGCCTTCATCGACCTGATCGAGAAGGGCATGGCCGCGGCGGGGACGCCGGTAGACATCGAGCTTGTGAAGGTGCCCGCGGGCAACTACGCGGAAAAGCTCGGCCTCATGATCATGTCGGGCGATATACCCGATCTGATCTATTTCCAAGGAGGGGACGAGAAGGTAGCCCAGCAGGACCTGCTCGTCGATCTCAGGCCCATGGTCGCCAAGTCCAAGTACCTCGGCAAGGCCCTGGACAACCATTCAAAACTGAGGCTGGAGAGCTATCCCTACTTGGTTTGGGCGGCTCCTCCCCGGGTACGCGCCCCCGTGATGCGCAAGGACTGGTACGACTCCCTTCCCAGCGCCAAGGCCCTTGCCGCCAAGCCCACGGTAGACGCCTACTATGCCCTTTTCAAGGATCTGGTCGAAAAGAAGGGAGCCAAGTTCGGCATCTCGGCCACCGGGGCCACGAACGGCGTGGAGGAGCTGGACTGCATATTCGACGCGGCCTTCGGGAATACCTCCACCTGGCTCAAGGGCTCGGACGGCAAGTGGGTGTTCGCCCGCGTGACGGCCAACGAGAAGGCCAAGCTCGAGTTCTACGCCAAGCTCTACAAGGAAGGACTCCTGGATCCCGAGTTCCTCACCAAGAAGTGGGACACCAAGGAGCAGGTATTCTACGAGAGCAAGGCAGGCCTCGTGGTGGGCGTGGCCCCCGGAAGCATCGACGTGTACGCGAACAAGATGATGAAGGCGCAAGGCACGACGATAGTTCCCCTGCCTCCCCCAGCGGGCAAGGCCCAGGGTCTTTCGCCGTTCGTCGACGTGACCAAGGAGCCTCGCGGCTTCGCCATCCCCGTCTCCTCAAAGGTAAAGGACGCCGCATTCGCCGTCCTCG
>DATCUA010000377.1:0-2097 GCA_036567645.1 Rectinemataceae bacterium
TCAGACACCGGCGCCGGAACCGGAACTCACCGGAACAAGGCTATGGGGACGAAGCTCTCGGCCTTGAGGCTGGCTCCGCCCACGAGGGCGCCGTCGATATTGGGCTTTGCCATGAGAGCGGCTGCGTTTTCTGGCTTCACCGATCCCCCGTACTGTATGAACATAGCCTTGGCCGCGTCCGTGCCGTAGAGCTGCCCGACCACCTTCCTGCAGAATGCGTGTACCGCATCGGCGTCCTCGGGCGTGGCCGTCTTGCCTGTGCCGATCGCCCAAACGGGCTCATAGGCTATCGTCACCTTCGAGAGGGCCGAAAGAGGCACGCCCGCGAGGCCTTCCCTAATCTGGGTGCCCACGATGGCTTCGAGCCTTCCACTCTCTCTCTCCTCAAGTGTTTCGCCTACGCAGAGAATGGCTTCCAGCCCGTGTTCCAAGGCCAGCTTGAGCTTCTTGTTGATGAGGGCGTCGGTCTCGAGGTACGTGTGCCTCCGCTCGGAATGGCCGAGGATCACTACCCTGACCCCCAGATCCTTGAGCATGAGGACAGAGATCTCTCCCGTGTGGGCTCCCTGCTCTTCCGGGCCCATGTTCTGAGCCCCGAGGAGTATATTGCTGCCCTTGAGGGCCTCGGCGACGGCCGCAAGGGCTGTGAAGGCAGGAGCAACCATCACCTTTTCCGTGCAGGAGGAGAGTCCGGCCCTGATGGCTTTGGCTAGCTCGACGGATTCGGATACCGTCTTGTGCATTTTCCAGTTGCCGGCAATGAAGTAGGATCGCATCGTGGATCTCCTTATTTCTGTTCCAAGCAGGCTATGCCGGGGAGGACCTTGCCCTCGAGATATTCGAGGCTGGCGCCGCCCCCCGTCGACACGTGGCTCATCCTGGATGCCAGGCCGAACTTGTTGACCGCTGCCACGGAGTCGCCGCCGCCCACTACGGTCAGGGCTCCCCTTTCCGTAGCCTCGGCTATCATGCGGGCTATGGCTTCGGTACCCTTGGCGAACGACTCGAACTCGAAGACCCCGAGAGGGCCGTTCCAGAGAACGCTCGAAGCGCCCTTGAGGAGTTCCGAGTATTCGGCTAGGGATTTCGGCCCCACGTCCATGCCCATGAGCTCCTCGGGTATGGCTTTACTATCCACGTAAACGGGAGATGCATCGGGGGAGAAGGTCGAAGCGCAGACATGGTCGATGGGAAGCAGGATCTTTATCCCTGCGGAAGTTGCCGCGTCGAGAAGATCCTTGGCCGTTCCCAGGAAATCGTCTTCCACCAGGCTCTTGCCCACGGGAATACCCTGGGCTTTGAGGAAGGTATAGGCCATGCCACCCCCGATCACCAAGGCAGAAGCTGTTTTCAGAAGGCTCTGGAGGACAGCGATCTTTGAAGATACTTTGGCGCCTCCGATGACTGCCACCATGGGCTTTGGCGGGTTCTTCAACATGGGCTCCAGGTTGGCAACCTCCTTTTCCATGAGGAATCCCCCTACCGACACAGCAGAGAACTTGGCCACTGTGGCCGTAGATGCGTGGGCCCGGTGCGCCGAGCCGAATGCGTCGTTGACGAAGATTTCTCCATACGACGCCAATTCCTTCGCGAGGATTTCCTGCTTTGCCTCGTCCTTGGAGGTCTCCTCCTTGTGGAAGCGCGTGTTTTCAAGCATTGCGACTGATCCTGAGGGGAGAGCGGCTATGGCGTCTTTCTGGCCCATGCATGAAGGCAGGAACACCACCGGCTTGCCGAGAAGAGAAGATAGGTAATCCGCCACAGGCTTCATCCTATGCTTGCCCGAGAGGTAGGAATCCAGGTCGAACGGCTTGCCGTCACGCTCGGCCTTTTCCTTGGCCTTGGCAGCGTCCTTGTCCGGATCTCCCAGATGGGACATGAGAACGAGGGATCTGGCTCCCCTCGCGATGACATATTTGATGCTGGGCAAGGCGGCCACGATGCGGGTGTCGTCCTGAACCTTGCCATCCTTCATCGGCACGTTGAAATCCACCCGCATGACCACGCTCTTGCCCTGTAATTCGATATCCTCGATTGTCTTGATCATACGTTCCCTCCTTGTCGGGCCCGCATGCAACGCGGGGCTCGGCTTCAGTA
>DATCUA010000378.1:0-3404 GCA_036567645.1 Rectinemataceae bacterium
AGAGGACGAAGATGTCCCGGTCTGGAGCCCTGGAGTCGTCGGCATCTATCCGCAGATGCCTGAAATAGAGCATGGCCAGGATCTCCACCACGGACATGGAGCCGCCGATATGGCCCACTCCCAGGGTGGCCAGGCTCTCCAGGCAGGATAGGCGAATGGACAAGGCCTTTCTCCCTATTTCCTCCAGCTCGGCTTTGGAGGCCGCCGCTTCGATATTCGAGCGTATCATGTCGTTATCTTATCCCCTTTTCCCTTCATGAAATCCTTGTTCTTGTCGCCCACCCAGTACCGTTCGCCCGCTATGCACCAGATGAAGCAGAGCGGCTCTTCGTGGGAGAAGACCGGATGGTAGTTGAGCACGGGAATGGTGACGTGGGACCCCGCCTTGGTCTCCTTGACGAAGCTCAGGTGCTCGTCGTCTTCGTACACGTGCATGGCTCCCGAACCCTCGATGAAGGAGTAGCACTCCTCCTGGTCGGTGTGGTTGTGGGGCGGCCAGGCGCGGGCATGATCTTCGTAGAAGGTATAGCCGGCCATGAAGCGATCCGAAGCCTCGGCAACGTCGAACATGAGGTAGACCTTCTTCCTATTCAGTATCCGTATTCGGCTCGGGTCCGTGGAAAGCTCGGCCCACTTCCTGTGCTGGACGGGGTGAACTTCCTGGGCGAGGGCCCTGTAGAGATACACGAGAGCCTCGGCTCCTTCGGTTTCCCTCACGATGTACTCCTCGCCCTTGGGGAGGTAGAGGATATCGTAGTGCTCCAGCCTGTAGCTCGCGCCCTGGACTTCGATAGAAACCGGCCCCTTGAGATTGAAGGCGAGAGTCTCTTCGCGCAGGTGGCAGAGGCTCGTCGACCTTCCGCCGCGGATTTCGAGTTCGGCCAGGGAAAGGGTTTGGAGGTTGGAGTCGTCCTGGTTGAATATCTCCTTCAGTATCGCCTTGCTACCCTCGGCGGAGAAGAGTTTTCCTTCTTTGAGAGCCACGGGAGCCTCCTATCTGTTAAAATCTTTAACTTATTATACCACGACGCGGCTTCTTGGCAAGCCCGGAGCTGGCGCAATGCGCCTCGGAATCGCGCGATTATCCATATTTTTAAGCGATTTCGTTGCACGGAGCGATTCCGTATCCGGCAGGTCCGAAGACGCGAAGCGCACCTCCCGAACCCTTGCCCTCCCTAATTGATAAAGCGCTTTAACTTATTTACCGACCACTGCGCCCGTGGTATCATCGCCGCATATGAGGGAACACGCGAAGCCAGGCATGGGAGCGAGGCGATGACGCAACGCGGCAAGAGCGCCCCCGATCTCCGCAGAGGCAATAGGGAAGCCCTTTTACGGCTCGTGTACCGGCACGGCGCCATAGCGCGCAACGACCTGGCGAAGCTCCTGGGTCTCACGAGGGCCGGGGTCACCATCCTCGTCAACAACCTCATAGATGAAGGCCTCGTCGTGGAGGCAGGCCTCTCGGAATCCGCTGGGCGGGCGGGAAGGCGCAAGGTCTACCTGCGCATCAGGCCGGAAGCGGGCAAGCTCCTCGGCTTCGGGGTGGACAACGAGAAGGTCCAGGCTGTGGTGACGGATCTAGGAGGAACCATCCTCGCCTGGCGCAACCTTCCCTCTCCCGCAGTGCCGTCGCTCTCGGGCGAGGAGGCTGCAGGCCCTTTGCTGGGATTCGTGCGCGAGGCCACGGCGGGCCTCCTGGGCGGAAAATCCTGCTCCGAGGCTGGAGTCCTGGCCGCGGGCCTGGGCGTCACGGGGAGGGTGAATGCCCACGAAGGCGTATCCCTGCGCGAGCCCAGGCTCTGGGAAGGACCCGTCTCCCTCAAGAAACCTCTCCAAGCCGCACTGGGCATACCCGTATCGGTGGACAACAACGTCAGAGCCCTGGCCCTGGCCGAGAGCATCCTCACCGAATCCCGCTCCCAGGAGCCGGCTGGCCTCCTCCTTGTAAAGTACGGGCCGGGCGTGGGAGCATCCTGGGCTGTCGGCGGGGTTCCCTGGCAGGGTGTCCATTACCGCGCTGGCGAACTCGGCCATACCCTCGTCGAACTCGATGGGCCGGTATGTCCCTATTGTGGACGTCGAGGATGCCTAGAATCCCTGGTTTCCGCCCGCACTCTGGGCGAGACCCTCGGCCTGGCCGAGCCCCGGGTGGATCGCCTCCTCTCCGAGCTCCGCCACAGGAGCCCGGAGGAGTTCACCCTCCTCGCCACGAGGTTCGCCCGCGCCCTTTCCAACGCCATCGAGCTCTACGATCCCGAGATCGTCGCCCTCTACGGATTGGCTTTCAAGGACGAAGTCCTCCTCTCGGCCATAGCCGAACGGGTGGAGTCCAACGACCGGCCCTGCACGGTGCGCCGATCCTATCTCGATCCGGAATACCCCGCTCTGGGCGGGGCCGCTCTGGCCTTGAACGAGGTGCTCGCGCGAGGCGGGGTCGCCAGCCCTCCATCGCGCGGTTCGTGAAATTGCTCAGGCTTCGTGACACCGGCGCAAGGCCGGTGCTATAGTCGATCCATGCCCTACTATCCCGGCCTGGAACGCATCCTTTCCAACGCTTCATCCGTCCTCGTAGGCAAGGCGAAGGCCCTGGAGCTCATGACCGTGGCCATGGTGGCCGGAGGCCACGTCCTCGTGGAAGACCTTCCGGGGCTCGGGAAGACCCTCATGGCCAAGGCCCTCGCCCGGTCGATCGGGGGCAGCTTCAGGAGAATCCAGTTCACACCCGACCTCCTTCCCTCCGACGTCACGGGCTTTTCCGTATACAACCAGAAGACCGCGGAATTCAGCTTCCACCCCGGCCCCGTCATGACCAATGTGCTCCTGGCCGACGAGATCAACCGCACCATACCCCGCACCCAGTCGGCCCTCCTCGAAAGCATGGCGGAGTTCCAGGTAACCGTGGACGGGGCCACGTTCGCCTTGCCCAAGCCCTTTTTCGTCATAGCCACCCAGAACCCCATAGAGATGGACGGAACCTTTCCTCTCCCCGAAGCCCAGCTCGATCGCTTCCTCATGAAGATAGACCTGGGATATCCGGACAAGGAAGAAGAGCTCGCCATCCTGCGTCGCTTCGAAAAGGACGATCCCTTGGACAGCCTTAAAGCGGTTTCGAGCCCCGAGGAGGTGGCACGGCTCCAGGAAGAGCGCGGTTCGGTCCACGTGTCGGAGCCGGTGCGTTCCTACATAGCCGAGCTCGTCCAGGCGACGAGGCGCCATGCAAAGCTGCGCTTCGGCGCCAGCCCCCGCGGCTCCTTGGGGCTCTTCCGGACCGCACAAGCCCTTGCCCTCCTACGGGGCAGGGAGTATGTCTTGCCCGACGACATAAAAGAACTGGCAGAGCCCGTCCTCGGGCATAGGCTCATCCTCAAACACGAGGAACGAGCCAAGGGCGCGACAGCCCG
>DATCUA010000379.1:0-15827 GCA_036567645.1 Rectinemataceae bacterium
TGAAAAGGCCCTTGCTGGCCGGATCGTCCTCGTAGGGCTCGAGCAGGTAGGCGCCGCGCGATCCCAGAGCTCCGTCAGCGAAAGCCTTGAAGGAGCGGACCGAAAGCCTACCGCGCGACAGAGGGCCGCGCCCTTTCCATATCCGCAGATTCTCCTCGCTCGCCACGAGCATGATGTAGAGGCCGATGGCGAGCTCCCCGCTCTCGGACAGGCCTATCATGGCCTCGGCCTCATCCGCTTCGGTTCCGGCGTTGGACACCGAGGTGAGTCCGCATGCGAAACATTTTTCCTGTGCGGCGAGGAGGGCCGAGCGGATCTGTGCTCGGGAGGGGCGGGGTATGGAATGCCTGACAGCGTCCACGGCCTTGTCGACGAGGAAGCCCGTCGGTTCTCCGTCTTCGAGGCGGATCGATCCACCCTCGATCCTGGTGTCCGACCTGATCCCGGCTCGCTTCAGCGCTTCGGCGTTGGCCACGGCGGCGTGGCCGTCCACCCGAATGGCGATCGCGGGCGTGCGGGGAAAAGCCGCGTCGAGGAGCCTCCTGTCCGGGAAGCCCCCTCCCCAGAGGTTCTGATCCCAGCCCCTGCCCTGGACCCAGGCCTCCTGGTCCTCGCCGCTAGAAGGAGGATGCGAAGCGGCGTGGGCTACCATTCGCCCGACCGCTTCTTCCCAGCTCCGGGTGCCGAAGAGCTGAGCCCGCCCGAGCACCCAGCCGTAGCTGAGGAAGTGGCAGTGGGGATCGTAGAAGCCGGGATAGACAAAGTATTCAGGATAGTCCAGTCGGCTCTCATAGGAATACGCATCCTCGAGATCGCGCGCCCTTCCAAGAGCCAGCACCCTCCCTCCGCGCACGGCCATGGCCTCGTAGATGCCGAAGCCCATGTCGACCGAGTATATGCGTTTGGCTGTCAACAGAAGATCGGCCTTTTCCCTCAAGCGGCCTCCGAATGGCCGGCTTCCGGCCTAGAGCTTGATGGTCATCAGGGTAACGCCCGAGGCGAAAGCGGCCAAGCCCCCTCCGAAGTCTCGGTGGAGGTATCTACACTCCATCCTCATGGACGATGTCGGGGTGATGAGATGATGGGCCGGACAGCCAAATAACGAGGGCCGCAGGCGCTACGCCGCTCTCTACGCGGCGATCATGCGCTGAAAAAAAAGGGGGCGGCTCTGGCGGGCCGCCCCCTTCGCATCTCGAATATCGCTTCAGGATTAGCGGAGGCCCCTATCTCACTCCTGCTCGTTCCACTTGACGGGGAGTATGGATTTCTCCGTTTCCCTGTCGAAGTAGCGAGCCTTGGACATGACGGGAGAGAATACAATGGTGTCTCCGTGCTTGAAGAGGTGGTGGGGATCGATGCGCGCCACCATGCCCTGTGTGGGGGTGGTAGCCTGGAGGTGGATCTCGGCCCCCAGGGGCTCGACCACTGTGACCTTGGCGTTGATCACTCCGATTTCCGCGCTCTGGTTGGCCACGTCGAGATCCTCGGGGCGGATGCCGAAAGAGACTTCCTTGCCCACATAGGCCTTGAGAAGATCCACATGGGCCGGATCGGGAGCGAGCTTGAAGGAGCCCTCGTCTATGAGGACCTTCCCTCCCTCCTCCACCACCTTGACCGTGAGGAAGTTCATGGGCGGGCTGCCGATGAAGCCGGCGACGAACTTGTTGATCGGGTTGTTGTACATGTACAGGGGGCTTCCGATCTGCTGGACCAGGCCGTCTTTCATGACGACGATCTTGTCGCCCATGGTCATGGCTTCCACCTGGTCGTGGGTGACGTAGATCATGGTGGCCTGGAGCCTGTCGTGGAGCTCGATGAGCTCGGCGCGCATCTGCACGCGGAGCTTGGCGTCCAGGTTGGACAAGGGCTCGTCGAAGAGGAAGACCTTGGGCTTGCGCACGATGGCGCGGCCGACAGCTACGCGCTGGCGCTGGCCGCCCGAAAGCTGCTTGGGTTTGCGATCCAGGAGCTTTTCGATGTCGAGGATGCGGGCGGCCTCCTTGACGCGCACGTCTATCTCCGCCTTGGGCAGCTTGCGGATCTTGAGGCCGAAAGCCATGTTGTCGTAGACGGACATGTGGGGGTACAGGGCGTAGTTCTGGAATACCATCGCTATGTCCCTGTCCTTGGGGGGAACGTCGTTGACGAGCTTTCCGTCGATGTAGAGCTCGCCCTCGGTGATGTCCTCGAGCCCGGCCACCATGCGCAGGGTCGTCGTCTTTCCGCAGCCGGAGGGCCCTACGAGAACGACGAACTCCTTGTCGTTGATGGTGATGTTGGCGTCCGATACGGCGCGCACGTTGCCTTCGTACACCTTGCCGATCTTTTTCAGTTCTACCTTGGCCATGATGCCTCCCTTCGGGGGTTATGTTAGTTTTTGCAGTGTAAACCGGATTTGTCCGCCGGGCAAGTGCGGAAACGGGGTATGGGCGGCTGCTTGAAGGTTTAGGAAGGAGCCGGGCAGGGCTAAAACGGTCCTATCGTCCCGCCAGAAGCGCGCCCGACCAGGCTTGGGCGGCTATGCCGAAGGCCACGGCCACGTTGAGGGATGCCTTGCGGCCTATCATGGGAATGGAGAGTCTATTCGGCCCCGCCGCATCGAGAAGAGGCTGTGAGAGGCCCAGCTCCTCGGATCCGAGGAGAAGGGTCCCTCCTGGGGGAAAGATGAAATCGCCGAGAGGGATCCCGCCCAGCTCAAGGGCTATCATGGGGCCGAGCGAGCCCAGTTCCTCTCTCGTGCAGCGCCTCCAGGGAAGGCTCTGGACAAGGCCCATGGACGATCTCGACGCCCGGGGATGCAGGGGATCCGCGCAGTCGGGCGAAAGGAGTATTTCCTCGAAGCCGAAAGCCTCGGCCGTCCTGAATATCGTTCCGACGTTGAAGGGGGACCTGAGGTCCTCGAGATAGACCCGAAGCCCATGGAATACCGGCCTCCTCGCATCGCATCCATGAGCCGAGGGGCGAGGATCGGCGAGATCCCAGTCCGCGCTCGACTGGCCCGAAGCCTTCCTGAGATCGTGCTTGAAGGCGTTGAGCGACCTCAGGCCCGGCTCGGAGCCGAGAAATCCGAGGGCTGCGGCCTTGAGAGGACCGGGGGCCCGGGGAAACTCCGCGATGAATGAGGCGAGCCTGCCCGCGTACTCGAGACTCGAGCCGAGGGCTTCCGCCGAAGCACGGGCTGCGCGCTCCGCTTCCTCGGCCAGGAGTGCGCATTTTCGCCCGAGGGCCGCGCCTCCGAGTTTGCTCAGCGCCTCGGGCTCTATCATCCTTCTTCCGGGTCCTCTCTGCCGTCCACGAGGATGGCGAACTCCCCCCGCGCAGGGATGGGATCCGCGCCTTCATCGTGTGCTGAGGCGCCGCCCTTGGCCTTTCCCTCGTCCCGTATGCGCTCCTTGAGTTCCAGCGCTGTTCCCGAAACCACCTGCTCGTGGATCTTGGTGAGCTCCCTGCCGATGCAGACCCTCCTGCTGGGAGCCAGCTCGGCCAGGTCGGAGAGGAGGCGCGCCACCCTGTGGGGCGATTCGTAGAGGAGGAAAGCCTCCCCCCGTTCGAGGAGGGCGGCGAGCCGATTGCGCCGTTTCCCGGGCTTGGGTGAAAGGAAGCCATCGAAGAGGAGGGATCTCCCTCCGAATCCCCCCACGGACAGAAGGGCTGCGAAGGCGGAAGCGCCGGGGATGGGGGTGACCCGGTGCCCTGCCGAGCGCGCTGAAGCCACGAGCACGGCACCTGGATCGGAGAGCCCGGGAGTGCCGGCGTCCGTGCAGTAGGCGATGCTCCTGCCCTCATCGAGCATGGCGACGATCCGCGAAGCCGCCCTCGCCTCGTCGTTCGCGTGACAGGCCAGAAGAGGCTTGGATATGCCGAAATGGTTGAGCAGCTTGAGGGTCTGCCTCGTGTCTTCGCAGGCCACGAGATCGCAGCTTTTCAGGACATCCAGGGCCCGCAGCGTGATGTCGCCGAGATTGCCTATCGGCGTTGCGACGACGAAGAGTTCTCCCATCCAGCCGGCCTCCGATGCGCATCATAGCCCCAAAGCTCGAACTCGACAATTCGTCCCGAAACTACTATTGTATGAATATGAACCAGGGACGCACCAAACGCCTCATTTTCCTCATGTTCTTCCTCGCCTTGTTCCTCCTCATGGCGAGACTATTCTATCCATTCCTCACGGTCATCCTCTGGTCCGGCCTCATCTACGCACTCCTGGAGAAGCCATTCGAGCTTCTGACCTCCCGCATGATCCCCAATCCGCGTTCCGGGCGGAAGCGAAGCATAGGCAAGAACCTCCTCGCCGGCCTCTTCTCCATCCTCGGCGTCCTCGTCTTCGTAGTCCCCTTCAGCTATCTCTTCGTATCCCTGATCAGGCAGGTGGTCGACCTCCTGGGCTCGGCCGTCCGCTTCGTCGAGGAGCGCCATGATATCTTCTCCCTGAGCCTCACCAGTCCCGTGGGCAGCTTCGTCTACCGAGTGTCGGCGGGATCCATCGACCTGAGCGGAATCGATATACCGCGAGAGATCAAATCCTTCATCGTCGCGAGCTCGAACCGCATCGTCGGCTTCTCCGGCACCATGATCAAGAACGCCCTCTCCCTCGTCCTCACCCTCGCTTTCATGGTCTTCACCCTCTTCTTCCTCTTCGTCGACGGCAAGCACCTGATGTCAATAATCGTGAAAGCCATGCCCATCGAGAACGACATAACGAGGATGTTCCTGCAGAAGATGAAGGATTCTGGCAGGCAGCTCATAGTTGGATTCTTCCTCGTCGCCCTCTACCAGGGCTTTGCCATGTTCGTCATCTCCTCGCTCTTCGGGCTCAAGAACGCCCTCGTGCTCGGCACGCTCACAGGCATAGCTTCATTCGTGCCTATGGTGGGCACAGGCCTCGTGTGGGGGCCGATGGCGGTCTACCTCTTCATGGCGGGAGATGTTCTCAAAGCCTTGCTCTTCCTCGCCCTGGCCGCTTTTTTCGTGGCCTTCATGGACAACTTCCTCAAGCCGATCATCCTGGGCGAGCGATTGAGGATTCACCCCCTCATGATCTTCTTCTCCATACTGGGGGGCATCAACATCTTCGGCCTCAATGGCCTGATCCTGGGTCCCCTGGTGGTCACGGTGTTCTTCGCCGCAGTGGAGCTTTTCGAGCAGATAGACCTCAGGGGAGGATCGAATCCTCAGTCGGACGAAAGCGGAGACGAGGCCATCGCCGAGGATAACTCGGAGAAGTAGACATCCTCGATGGGTATTCCGCCCGCTGTCTTTCCCAAACCCCAGCGTGGCTTATCCGGACTATGGAAGTCCGATCCCGCAGTGATGAAAAAGCCTTCCGTCCGTCCCATTCTCTCCAGTATCCTGCACTGGCCCAATTTGGCTCCAGGATGGTAGGCCTCGATTCCCCGAACGCCCATACCCTTCCATTCGGCCATGAGAGAGGAGAGCTTCGGCTTGCTGACGAAAAGGGAATAGGGATGGGCTACGACGGGCACACCGCCAGCCTTACGGATGAGTTCCAGGGCATCTCCAAGGTCTAGACAGTCCTTGGGCTCGTAATAGGGCCTTCCCTTCCCCAGGTAGAGATCGAAGGCCTCCTGGAGACTACGCGCCTGCCTGCCACGCACCATAGCCTCGGCTATGTGCGGTCTTCCCATCCTGCCCGAGGGCAGGCTCGACTCTAGCCAATCCGTATCCACGGCTAGGCCCTGGTCCTTGAGCTTGTCCAGAATGGTTCTGTTACGCCTCGAACGGGATAGGGCGAGGGCTTCGAGGCTCTCAAGGAGGGGCGGATAGGTCTCGTCCAAGCCCAAGCCCAGGAGATGGAACTCTCCAGGGCTGAAGGCTATTTCGATCTCCACCCCCGCCACGAATATCATACCGAATTCCCCCGCCGCCTCCCTGGCCTCGCCCACCCCGGCCACGCTGTCGTGGTCGGTGAGCGCCAGTGCCTTGATCCCTAGCTTCCCTGCCAGGCCTACGAGTTCGGAGGGGTTCAAGGCTCCGTCCGAGGCGGTGGAATGGGTATGGAGATCTACCATCGGGCTTCCAGGGCTTCAATTCCATCGGCTTCGAAGCCTAAGACGGGGAACCTTCCCCGTACTACAGCCCCGACCAGGTCTATGAAGGCTTGAAGCCGATCCCTCGGCAAGGCCTCTACCCAAGGCTCGAGTGGGGGGCGCGCGAGCGTGTAGACGTGGACAGCCTCGATGAGAGCGCCTGCCGACCAGAGCTTTTCCAACCTGCGGGCATAGATGTCCACTTCGTCGGCCCCAGGCTCCCGTCCCTTAAGCGAGCAGACCATGGTCTGGATGGTGAGGGGAGAAAGGCGACCGTATGCGGCTATTCCCTCCAGGATGAGCTCGAGATCGAAGCCCGATCGTGACATGGCTGAAAAGCCTTCCTGGCTCCCCGAGTCCAGCTTCGCCCAGACCGAGAGGCCGCGCTTCATGGCAAAACGGGCCAAGTCAGCCCTGATCTCGGGCTTGAGGAAGCCGGTAGCGTTGGTGATGATGCGGATCGAAGCCGCGCCGGCCAGACCAGGGTGCTTTTCCCTCACCCTGGCGCAGGCCTCGAGGGCGGGGATGAGGATGGGCGAGAGACTAGGCTCCCCATCTCCTGAAAAGCATAGGTCCTTGATGGGCCAATCCGCCCAGCGCCGTGGATATTCGCTTGTAAGAAACGCGTTCAATTCTCGCTCGAGCTCGTCAGGATCGGCGAGCTCCGAACCTGACGAAATGCCCATCTTCCACGCGGGTACTTCACAATAGGGGCAGTCGAAGTTGCAGACCTTCTTGCCTGGGAATAGGTTGATGCCGAGGGAGAGTCCCCCCGCTCTGCGCGAGATGACGGGGTAGACGAGAGAAGAGCCGAGGGCGCCGCGCTCGTGAGATCGTATGGGATTCATTCCGCCTTCGATCCTAAAGCCCGCGGCCGCTTCATTACAAGCGGGCCGATGGCTATCGAGTCGGGCGAGGCTACCGAACGAAACGCCCCCGACGATCGGCAGGATCGCAGGCCTCCCCTTGACAGCCTGCCGCGGCTCGTGTTTCCATGCGGAGTATCATGTCGATCATAGCCCGCTTTATCGAGCTTTCCGCCCTCCATCACCACGGCCATCATCTCGGACGGCCGGGTTCGGTTGCGGAACGCTCCCTCTAGGGAAAGCGGAAACCAAGAACGCCGGCTCTTCTGTAGCCGGCGTTTTTTTATGCCGTCCCAGGAGAGCCGAAAGGGAGAAGAAAATGGACGGAAAGGAATCGCTCTTGAGGCTCGGCCTTCCCAAGGGGAGAATGCAGGCAGGTGTACTCCAGCTGATGGCGGACGCGGGATTGCCCGTGCGCGCTGACGAGAGAGAATACCGGCCCAGGATCGGCAATGGCTCGGCCTATTCCGTCGGAAACGGCACGGTGCTCTACGAAGCAAAGCTCCTCAAGCCGCAGAATATTGTCGAAATGCTGGCGAATGGATCGAGGGACCTCGGATTCGCCGGAGCCGACTGGGTGCGCGAACTCGGAGCCGACCTCGTCGAACTCATGGACACGGGCATGGACCCAGTACGCCTTGTCGTCGCAGCCCCTGCAGTTTTAGCCCAGGGACCCGCTTCCCCTCTCTCGGGCGGCCGCTCCTGGGCCGAAGCCTGCGGCCGTTCCCCGATCATAGCTTCCGAATACGAATCCATCGCCCGCTCCTGGATGGCCAAGGCGATTCCCGATGCATCTTTCGTGAGATCTTATGGAGCCACCGAGGTCTTCCCCCCGGAGGACGCCGACATCATCCTGGACAACTGCGCCACGGGAGGAACCCTGAAAGCCAACGGGCTCGTCATCCTGGAGACCATCATGACGAGCTCGACCCGGCTCTATGCTTCCAGGAAAGCCCTGGCGGATCCCGGCAAGCGACAGGCAGCCGAAGCCCTCGTCCTCATCCTTCGATCCGTCCTCGAAGCCCGGACTCGGGTCATGCTCGAGGTCAATGTCGCCCAAGAGAGGTTGGAATCCGTTGTGGCCATCCTCCCCTGCTTGAGAAGTCCCACCCTCTCCCCCCTGGAAGGGGGAAGGGCCTTTGCCGTCCGGGTTGCGGCGCCCAAGGACAGGCTCGCCGAACTCATCCCGGAAATCAAACGGCGCGGCGGCACCGACATCGTCGTGGCCCCCATCAGCCAGCTCGTGCCGTAGTGGAGGAAGCCATGGACGCATTGGAATCCGGATCGACCATTGTGGTGAAACGAGAAAGCAAGGAGACAAGAATTGTCGCCGAGCTGTCCATCTCTCCCGGCAATGAGGGGATCGTGGACCTGCGCACGGGCATCGGCTTCCTCGACCATATGCTCGCCGCCCTGGCGCACCACTCGGGCTGGTCGCTTCGGCTCGAATGCGAAGGCGATCTGGATGTGGACGACCACCACAGCGTAGAGGATACGGCCATCGTCCTCGGGACTGCCCTCAAAGAAGCGACGGCGACTCGATCCGGAATCCGGCGCTTCGGCTCTGCCTACGCTCCCCTGGACGAAGCCCTCGCGAGGGCGGTCGTCGACTTTTCATCCCGGCCTTGGGCGGAAATTTCCCTCGATCTCAGCGGCCCCACGATAGGCGGGCTCGCCTGCGAAAACCTCGGGCATTTCCTTTCCAGCTTCGCTTTGAGCTCGGGGATCTGCCTCCATGTCGATGTGCTGAAGGGAAGCAACGACCACCACAAAGCCGAGGCCGCTTTCAAGGCCTTGGCCCTTGCGCTCCGAGAAGCCCTCGAGGCTGCTCCCGCTGGGTATCCGGGCCGCGGAACTTCCACCAAGGGCAAACCCGAGCTCTCGATATCGTGGAAGAAGGATTCGGCGAAGGAACAGCCATGACGCGGCCGCGGCTCTTCATCGCCGCCACCGGAGCGGCCAACCTGGCCTCGGTCCTCGCCATGTGCGATCGAGCCGGGGTGAAAGCCATCGTTACGGATGATCCGGATGCCCTACGGGATGCCGAGCGGGTGCTCTTGCCTGGCGTGGGCTCTTTCGGGGCAGCCATGGCGGCCTTGGATAGATCAGGCCTCGCCACCGTACTGCGCGAGCGAGCCTCGAAGAAGAAGCCTCTCATGGGTATATGCCTCGGTATGCAGATGGCCTTCTGCTCCAGCGAGGAAGACGAGGGCATACCCGGCCTCGGCATAATCGAAGGGCGGGTTGTCAAGTTCCGTACAGCCCTCCCCCTGCCCCAGCTGGGATGGAACAGAGTCCAGCCAGGAGCCTCGTCGAGCCTCGTGAAACCGGGTTGGGCGTATTTCGCCAATAGCTACCGGGCGGATTCCATCCCCTCCGGCTACTCCGTCTCCTCGAGTTCCTACGGAGGGGAGTTCTGCGCCGCCGTAGAAGCGCGTGAGCCGGGCGACGACCTGCCCTGGCTCCTCCTCTGTCAGTTCCATCCCGAGCTTTCGGGCGCCTGGGGCCTGGATCTCTTTTGCCGCTGGATGGGGCTGGATGGGCGCAAAGCCGATGCTCCCTCCATCTCGAACACCAAGCAAGACGCTCCCCCTCTTTTCTCCTCTCCGCGCTCTACTGCCGCCCGGGTCATACCCTGTCTCGACATAAAGGGCGGGAGGGTAGTCAAGGGAGTACGTTTCGAGAACCTCGTCGATTCGGGAGACCCGGCCGAGCTTTCCCTGAGGTATGAAAGAGAAGGAGCCGACGAAATAGCCCTTCTGGATATCAGCGCCACGATCGAAGAGAGGAAGACGGCGCTCGATGCCCTGAAAAGGGTGCGCGCGGCAGTATCCATACCCATATCCGTGGGTGGAGGCATCAAAACCGTAGAAGACGCCCGAAGGCTCCTCGAAGCCGGGGCGGACAGGGTATCCGTCAATAGCGCAGCTGTCAGGAATCCCGGGCTCATACCGGCCCTGGCGATGCGCTACGGCGTCCAATGCGTCATAGCCGCCATAGACGCCTACTCGACTAGTCCTGGCGAATGGAAGGTAGCGATAGACGCTGGGAGGACAAAGACCGGCCTCGATGTCCGCGCCTGGGCTTCGGCCTGCGCATTGGCGGGAGCGGGAGAAATCCTCCTCACCTCCATAGACAGGGATGGGACCGGCCTCGGCTACGATCTCGACCTCGTCTCGGCCGTGGCCGAGGCGGCGCCGATTCCCCTGATCGCTTCGGGGGGAGCCGCAGAACCCGGCCATTTCCTGCGCGGCCTGGAAGCCGGTGCGCGGGCTGTCCTCGGAGCCGGCGTCTTCCATAGATCCGAACTATCCATTTCCGATTTGAAAGACTATCTCGCCCGCTCGGGGCAGGAGGTGAGGATATGATCATACCCAGCATAGATATACAGGAAGGAAAGGCCGTACAGCTGAGGGGGGGGAGGCATCCCGTCCTCGATCTGGGAAACCCCGAAGCCCTAGCCGAAAAGCTGTCCCGAGCCGGAGACATAGCCCTGGTCGACCTGGACGCCGCGAGGGGAAGGGGCTCCAACAAAGAGCTCATTCTCTCCCTTGTCGGCCGTTACGCTTGCAGGGTCGGAGGAGGCATACGGACGAGGGAAGCCGCCATGGAATACCTCGACGCAGGAGCCAGACAGATCATGATAGGGACAATGGCCAGTCCCGAGTTCCTCTCCGCCTTCCCCCGCGAGAGGCTCATAGTTGCCCTCGACTCGAACGCGGGCAGGATCATGGTAGAGGGATGGACGAAGGAAGCCGAAGGGAGCGTACTCGGGCGCATTGCCGAGCTCAAGGGCTACGTATCTGGTTTCCTCATCACCTCCATAGAAAGCGAAGGCGAGCTTTCCGGATTCGATTTCGCGAGGGCTGAGAGCCTCGCCAAGGCCGCCGGAGACGCGCGCATCACCATGGCTGGCGGCGCCCGCGGAGGATCGGAAGGAGTCAGGGATATCGCCCGTCTCGACGCTCTCGGCATCGATGTCCAGGCGGGCACCGCCCTTGCGCTCGGGAGCTTGAGCCTCTCCCAGGCTTTCTCTGCTCCTCTGCGTTCCGATCGGCCAGACGGACTTTGGCCCACAGCCGTATGCGATGAAGGAGGACGCTTCCTCGGCCTCGTCTATTCGGATATAGAGAGCCTCGAAGCCTCGTTCCAGACGGGGAGGGGCACGTACCGATCGCGAACCAGGGGGCTCTGGGTCAAGGGCTCGAGCTCCGGGAACGGCCAGCGCCTCATCCGGGCCGACCTCGACTGCGACAGGGACTGCATACGGTTTACCGTGCGCCAGGAAGGAGACGGCTTCTGTCATCTGGGCAGATGGAACTGCTTCGACTCGGGATGGGGTCTCGAAAAGCTCTCCCGAACCATACTGGCCCGGCTCAAGGATGCCCCAGAGGGCTCCTACACGCGGAGGCTCATCAGCGACTCCCGTTTCCTCGCCTCCAAGCTCAGAGAAGAAGCCGACGAGCTCGCCGAAGCCTCGAGCCCGGCACAAGCCTCGTTCGAGGCTGCAGATGTCTTCTATTTCGGGCTTGTAAAAGCCCTGGCCGAGGGCTCCAGTCTCGCCGCCATAGAATCCGAGCTAGAGCGGCGCTCCTACAAGGTCCAGCGAAGGCCGGGCAACGCCAAGCCTGGCTACGATTCTTCGGATGGAGGCACGACGTGGACAGGCATCCATTGAGGAGGCTGGCCCCCGGAGAGCTGCCCATCCCGAGCTTACGTCTCATCGATCCGGAAGTTGACGCCCTGGTAGCGAGAGTCCTGACCGAGGTCAGGAAAGAAGGTGAAGCCGCCTTGAGACGCTGGGCAGAAAACCTGGGGGAGATACGACCGGGCAATACGCTCTCCATTTCGAGGCAGGAGCTCAAGGAAGCCTGGGATTCCCTGGATTCGGATGCTCGAGGGCTCTTGGAGAGAAGCAGGGACAGGGTGGCGGCTTTCGCCCGCGCCCAGAGGCGGAGCCTTTCGGATGTCGACATAGCCGTGTCAGGAGGGAGGGCCGGACACCGCTTCGTCCCTGTTCGGACCGCTGGCTGCTATGTGCCGGGAGGCCGTTTCCCCCTTCCCTCCTCCGCTCTGATGACGATCGTTCCTGCGAAGGAAGCGGGAGTCCAAACCGTATGGTGCGCCGGCCCCAAGCCTTCCCGGGTAAGCCTGGGAGCGGCCTGGCTCGCCGGAGCGGATGGCTTCACGCTCTGCGGAGGAGCCCAAGGCGTTGCCGCTCTCGCTTTCGGCGTGTGCGGCCCGCGCTGCGACGTCGTCGTCGGGCCGGGGGGCAGATACGCCGCGAGCGCCAAGCGCCAGCTATCCGGCCTCGTTGGCATGGAAGCCCCCGCCGGTCCCTCTGAACTCCTCGTGATAGCCGATGGCACGGCCGATCCCCGCCTTGTCGCCCTCGACCTCCTCGCCGTGGCCGAACACGATCCTGATGCCCTCGCCATGCTCATCTGCCGCAACGAGGACTTCGCCCTCGCCGTAGAGACGCAGCTCGCCATGGTTCTCGATTCTCTCCCGACGGAGAACAAGGCAGCCGCCGAGGCCTCGCTCGCCAAGAGCTGGATACGGGTGGAGCCCGACGAGGGATCGGCGCGCGCCCTGGCTGAAGCCGCGGCTCCGGAACACCTGTCGCTCCAGGTTGAGGATCCCGAGGCTTGGGCTTCCGCTATTGGCTCTGCCGGGGCGATATTCATGGGCGGAGGCTCGGCCGAAGTATTCGGCGACTACTGCGCCGGCCCCAACCATACCCTCCCCACCGGAGGCGCGGCGCGCTTCGCGGCGGGGCTTTCGGTTCTGACCTTCCTGCGGCCGAGAACCTGGCTCATGCTGGAGGATCCCGGAGCCTTGTCGCAGGATGCGCAGGCCTTCGCCCGGATGGAGGGACTGGAAGCCCATGCCCTGGCCGCAGGCGCGCGATCGGGCCGGGGCCGGGGCCTGGGCCAGGGCTCGGAGCCGTCGCAGGGTCAGTATCCGTAGACCGTCTTGTACTTGCCGTCGAGGTAGGCGGCGAAATGCTTGGGATCCAGGGTTTCACCCGTGACATCCTTCACGAGCTCGGCCGGGCTCATGGCCGAGCCCTTCGAATGGATATTCTTCCTCAGCCAGCCGAGAGGCCGTGAAAGATCGCCTTCTTCGATGCTTTTCTCCAAGCCCGGCAGATCCCTCTTCATAGCATCCCAGAACTGGGCCGCGTACAAGTTCCCCAGTGCGTAGCTCGGGAAATAGCCGAAGGCCCCCATGGACCAGTGGATATCCTGGAGACAGCCCCTCGCATCATCGGGTACCTTGATTCCCAAGAGCTTCTTGTAGGCCTCGTCCCACGCGCCGGGAAGATCATCCACACGGAGCCTGCCTGAAACCAGCTCGGATTCCAACTCGAACCTGACAATCACATGGAGGCCGTAGGTAACCTCGTCGGCTTCCGTGCGAATGAGACTGGGCTCCACCTTGTTGATCGAGCGGATGAACTCATCCAGCCCGACGCCTTCGAGGGCGCCTTCGGTTCCCGACACCAGATCGGGATAAAGCCTTTTCCAAAAAGCCTTTGAGCGGCCGATGATGTTCTCCCACATCCTCGACTGGGACTCGTGTATGCCCGTCGAGATGGCTTCCGAAAGCCTCGTGCCGGCATAGGCTGGGCCGAGGTCGAGGCCGAGTTCGTAAAGGGCATGCCCCGACTCGTGTATGGTGGAGAAGAGGCCGGATGGGAAATACTCCTCCAGAAATCTCGTGGTTATCCGAACGTCGTCCTTGCCGAGGCTGGTCGTGAAGGGATGGGCCGTGAGATCCAGCCTCCCCCGTTCCCTGTCGTAGCCGAGGACGTCTATCATCCTCTGGTTGAGCTTTTCCTGGGCTGCGGCGGAAACCTTCTTCCTCAGGAAAGCGTCCTCCACCTGGGGCCTGCCGCGTATCTTATCCAGGACGGAAAGGAGATCCGCCTTCATGACAGCGAAAACCGATGAGATCGAGGCTTCGGTAGCGCCAAGCTCGTAGAGATCCAGGAGCACGTCGTATGCCTTGGCCGAGGGATCCAGGGCCGCCGCCATCTGCCGATTGAGCTCCAGAACCCTTTCGAGATGAGGGGCGAAGGAGGCGAAGTCGTCGTTTTTCCTCGCCTCCGCCCAGGCCGCCTGGGAAAGGCTGGTAGCGCGTGCCATCTCGGTCACCAGGCTCGATGGAAGTTTGGTCTCCTTGTCGTATTCGCGTCTGCACACTCGGAGATAGGCTTTCTCCAGAGGATCGAGAGAATCTTGGGATTCCAGCTCCTCCAGGATTTTCCCTATCTCCGGAGCCACGGCCTTCTCGTGGGCGAGGCCTTCTATCAAGGCCAGCTGCTCGGCCCTTTCGTCCACGGCTGCCCGGGGCATATACGTCTCCTGGTCCCAGCCGAGGAGGGCGCCGATGTGGGAGAGCAGGGTCCTCTCCTTGTCCAATGCCGCAAGCCTCGCGATGTTCTCGTCCATGCCTTTCCTCCAGCATCCTCAATCCGTATCCGCTACCGCGCGTGAAGAGAATTGGGCCAATGCTAGCACGGGCTTTTTGACGTGTACACCCGCGTTCGGCGAGGCTATACTGGAGTCCGTGTTCCTCAACGAACTGCGCCAGCCCCTTTCGGTTCTCCGCAGAGCCACGCCCAAGGTTGCCGCTCGGCTTGGCCGCCTTGGGATTAGCACCATAGCTGATCTCCTCTGCCATTTTCCCAGGAGCTACGAAGACAGATCGACCCATGTGCCCTTTTCGCGGTTCGGCTACGGCAAGGACGTTTTCACCGTCGCCCGGGTCGAATCCCATGAATGGTTCGGATTCGGAAGGAACAGGACCCTGAAGATACGGGTTCGCGACGAGAGTTCGGAAGCCTGCCTGGTGTGCTTCAATCGGCCATTTCTTGAACGTAGCCTCCCCATTGGAGCGAGAGTCCTCGTCCACGGCCGCTTCCAGTTCCGCTTCGGGGAAATCCAGTCGGCCAGTTTCGACCTGGAGCGTCTGCAGGATGGCAAGGAGCCTGAAGCCGGCTTCCTGCCCCTCTATCCCCTCACCGAGGGCCTCCAGCAAGGCAGCCTTCGAGCCCTCATGAGATCGGCCCTGGAGATGTACGGCAAGCGGGTGGAAGACGAGCTCGATCCCGCTCTCCTCGTGCGGAACGGTCTTCTTGGCAAGGCTCCCGCCTTGCTCTCGATACATTTTCCATCGAGCCTCGCCGAAGCGGAGGCGGCTCGCAGGAGCCTCGCCTTCGAGGAGTTCTTCGTCCTCCAGCTCGGCATAGCCCAGAGGATACGAGCGAGGAGGGCCCAGGAAACGCCTCGGGCTCCCTGCGCGGGCATCCTTGAACGGCGTCTCAGAGATCGCCTGCCTTTCACGCTCACCCCTGATCAGGAAAAAGCCATAGCCGAGATAGCCAAAGACTTATCCTCACCTCATCCGATGGCCAGGCTCCTCCAGGGCGAAGTGGGCTCGGGCAAGACCGTCGTTGCCCTTATCGCCGCGCTCCGAGTCGTGGAATCGGGCGGGCAGGTAGCCATAATGGCCCCCACCGAGCTCCTCGCCCGCCAGCACGCCGCCCTGGCCGCGCGTCTCGTGGAGCCGCTCGGAGTCAGGCTCGCCTTCCTCACGGGCAACGTGGACGATGCTTCCCGGATCCCTCTACTCAGCGCTCTCGCATCGGGAGAAGTCGACATCGTCATCGGGACCCACGCCCTGTTCTCCAAAGATGTCGAGTATGCGAAGCTGAGCCTCGTCGTGGTAGACGAACAGCATCGGTTCGGTGTCGCCCAAAGGGCGGCCCTCCAACGCAAGGGCCCCATTCCCGACCTCCTCATGATGACGGCCACCCCGATCCCGAGGAGCCTCGCCCTCACCCTCTTCGGCGATCTGGCCGTATCGGCCATCCGAACCCTCCCGCCCGGGCGCAAGCCCGTAGAAA
>DATCUA010000380.1:0-4072 GCA_036567645.1 Rectinemataceae bacterium
AAGGATCGCCGCGCGCTGGAATCATAGAACGGGCGTCCTGGATAGCTTTCTGGGGGAACCTTCTCCTCGCCGCGCTGAAGCTGGGAGCGGGGGCCCTTTCAGGAAGCCTCGCCGTCCTCTCGGACGGCCTGGACTCGGCAACCGATGTCCTCATAGCCATACTCACTCTCGCGGCCGCCAAGATATCCTCCAAGCCAGGCGACCTGGAGCATCCCTACGGCCACGGCAGGATAGAGACGGTCTCCACCGCCATCATCTCCCTCGTGATCTTCTTCGCGGGCGGCCAGGTATTCATCAAAGCCATCCAGGGACTCGTCGACCATGGTGAGGCTGCCCTGCCGGGCGCCCTCGCCCTCTGGGCTACCATCGCCTCCATCCTGGGCAAGATCGCCCTCGCCTGGAGCCAGTTCCATTACGGAAAGCGCAGCGGTTCGGCCATGCTGATAGCCAACGGCAAGAACATGCGGGGGGATGTTGTCACTTCCATCGCCGTGCTTCTCGGCCTGAGCCTCGCCATCCTCACCAGGATTCCGGCCATGGACGAGATAGCCGCACTCCTGGTCTCCCTCTGGATTCTCAAGAACGCGGTGAGCATCTTCCTCGAAGCGAACATGGAACTCATGGACGGCACGAACGACCATGGCCCCTACGCCGAGCTCTTCGCCGCCATCGGGAGCGTCCCCGAAGCAGGAAACCCGCACAGGGTGCGCCTGCGGAAGCTCGGCTCCCTTTTCATAGCCGATCTCGACATCGAGGTGGATCCTTCCATGAGCGTTGGGGACGCCCACCACGTGGCTGTCCGGGTGGAGCGGGCCATCAAGGAGACCATGCCCGAGGTATACGACGTCATCGTCCACGTGGAACCGTGTGGCAACGTGGAAGAAGAGCGCTTCGGATTGAGCCAGGCCGACAACCCGGGATCGGGGTGAGGCGCGTAGCGATCGCCCTTCGGATCGCAAGTTTGTAACATAGGTTACAACCGAGCCGCCACGCCTTCGCTATCATAGGGACGAAGGAGGGGAAGCCATGGAAAACTCCATCGATCCCGCGCGGCAGGAAGCCCTGAGAGGAATCATCCGCAAGCTGCACGAAGGCAAGCCCGCGCAGGAAGTGAAGAGCGAATTCGCGGCCCTCATCAAGAACGTGAGCGCGACCGAGGTGGCCGCCATGGAGCAGGCCCTGATAGACGGCGGCATGCCCGTGGAAGAAGTGCAACGTCTCTGCGAAGTCCACGTAAGCGTTTTCGAAGCGTCTCTCGCCAAGGGCGCCAAGCCCTCGGGCATGCCAGGACATCCCATCCACAGCATGCTCCAGGAGAACAGGAAGGCGCGGGAACTCATAGGGCGGCTGATGTCGGGCGCCCGCGCATGGAGATGGGGAGTAGGAAGCCGAGAGAACGCCCTCGATGCCCTCGCCGAGATCGGCAAGATAGTCGTCCATTACACGCGCAAGGAGAACCAGCTCTTCCCCTATCTCGAAAAGCAAGGATTCACCGGCCCGTCCAGGGTCATGTGGGGCAAGCATGATGAGATACGGGCGGCACTCAAAACTGCCGAAGCCGCTTCCCTGGCTGGCCCGAAGCAGTTCCTCGCCGCGGCCAGGAAGGCGGCCTCGGCCATGAGGAAGATGATCTTCATGGAGGAGCGCATCCTCCTGCCCGAGGCGGCGAGACGCCTTTCCGAGCGGGAATGGGCGGAGATCCGGATGGGGGAGGAAGCCATAGGCTATGCTTGGATACAGCCCGCTTCCATCTACGACGCGGCCATCGTAATGGCGAGGACGAAGGCGGCTTCTGCCCCCGTGAGGGCACCTGGGTCCGATTCCGCGACTCCCGGCGCTCCCGGAGCCGACCTCATCGAGCTGGCGACGGGCCTTTTACCCCGCCTGACCCTCGACGCCGCTCTCAGGACCATGCCGATGGACATAAGCATCGTGGGGCCGGACGACAAGGTGCTCTATTACTCCGACAACCCCCATCGGATCTTTCCCAGAAGCCCGGCGGCCATCGGCCGTTCCGTGCAGAACTGCCACCCGCAGAAGTCCGTCCACATCGTCGAAAAAATCCTCGAGGACTTCAAGAAGGGCTCGAGGGACAAGGCCCGATTCTGGATACAGATGGGCGGTCGCTTCATCCTCATAGAGTACTACGCATTGAGAAGCCCCGAAGGCGAATACCTCGGTACGCTGGAAGCGAGCCAGGACTTGACCGAGCTCAGGACCCTCGAGGGACAGAAGAGGCTCTTGGACTGAGAGCCGCGGCCGAAACCTGCTCGAGCCGAGGACCGCGTTTTCCCGCCCGCATCCTGTAGGTTCTCGGCCTGGGCGCGTGGCCGCCTACCGCAGTCTCCAGATCGAGCATCAGGGGGCTTTCCACGAGCTCGGGTGGATAGCTGAGGTTCAAGATCGAGCTCTTCCCCTCGGCGAAAGCCCTCGACCAGGCGCCGTAGAAGCTCACGAGATCGAGAGCGCCCGCAAGGAGCCTGGCCTTGCCCGAGCGGAGGTAGGCCGTTTCGATGGCTGAACGTTGGAAGGCTTCGATACCCTCGTGGTCCTCGCCTTCGGGAAGCTTCCCAGGCTCCAAGCCGTCCAAAAAAGCCGAGGGTTTCATGCGCAGAGGCTTGAGAACCGCCTCGAACCAGGGTACCGCCCGGCCTTCAGTGTAGAACTTCCTGGCTTTGTCGGAAAGAAGCGCGGCTGCGGCCATATCCCCGGGAGGAAAATCGGAAGACTCCAGAAGCGTATAGGGAGGCTTATCTGGAGCCTTCAAACCCAGCTCCGCCTTCCTCGCGCAGAACTCGGTACCAGGGATGAGAGCCAGGGGGAAGATGTCCAGGTGATTGGGAGAAAGGGAGAGGGCGAAATCCAGGCTCTCGCGGAATCCCCCGAGGCTGTCCCCCGGAAGCCCGTAAATGAGGTCGAGCCCGTAGACGATGCCGAATTCGTCGAGCATCGACAGCTTCTCCCTGAATGCGCGCGGATCGAGAGAACGGCGCATCGAGGCCAGGGCTTTCGGATTGGAACTCTGGAGGCCGATCTGCAGAGAGCAATCCAGTCGGGAAAAAGCCCTCGCCTGTTCCCTGTCCAGGAGCTCGGCCCTCACCTCGAAATCCCAGCGGATATTTCCGCCCTTCTTCGCTATCAGTCTCAAGATCTGCAGCGCCCTCCCCTTGTGTGCGTTGAAGGTGGGATCGAGGACGAAGACTCTTTCGACGCCTTTTTGGGCGAAGAGTTCGATTTCTTCCTCGATCCGCCGCATGGGTAAGACACGGAGTCCCGAAACTCCCCTGCCCTCGTAGCAGTACGCGCAGCGGAAGGGGCATCCCCTGGCTAGTTCCCATGCTATAGCCGAGCCCTCCCCGAGTTCGAGAGTCTTCGAAAGCCAGGGCGAGGCAAGGTCTTCCGCTTTCGGCGGGCGGCAACGGATGGTTTTCGCCGCCCTGTGGCGTTTTTCCGCGTATTCTGCGAGCCAGGCGGCTGCATCCGTCTCAGCCTCCCCGATGAAGACAGCGTCGAAAGGCGATCCGCTGTCGATACCATCGCCATCTTCTTCAGCCAGGCGCTCGGCATCCGGGCCGCCGCAGATGATGATGATGTCTGGGGAAGCCTGCCTCACGGCCCTCGCTACATTCTCGAACTCGAGGGAATTCCAGAGATAGAGGGAAAAACCCACGAGATCGGGCTTGAAGGCGAGGATCTCCGCCGCCGCGTCCTGAGAGCAGAGACCGGCGTCGAAAAAGTTCATGGAAGAGGGATCGAGAAGCCCGGCGGCGAGCAAGGAGGCGGCGATGCAGCCAGAACCCAACGGAGGAGCCGCTTCCACCCCGGCGGGCGAGGAATGGACGAATACGGCGCGCAGGCCCCGGGGGGATGGGAGATGCATCGGCGCAAGCCTAGCACGAGAAGGGGAAAGCGACAACGCCGCACCGGAAGCCTGTCAAACCCAAGTAGAACTGTCCCCGTCTTCTCCCAAGTAGAAATGTCCCCTTTGGTGGTCAAGCGGAGATGGAATCGTGGTGTCCCTCCTTACGTGGTAGTGAGAACTCCTGAACATGGAGTGGCTTGTCTTTCCAGT
>DATCUA010000381.1:0-14837 GCA_036567645.1 Rectinemataceae bacterium
ACCGGCCACCTCGACGGCGAACATCTCCAGAAAGCCGAGAAGGGTTCGCAGATTGACGTCTTCCCCCAGGACGATGCCTTCGGTCTGGTAGAAGTCGGAGAGGTGGGTGGCATCTACCTTGTCGTAGCGGAAGCACCTGGCTATGCCGAAATATTTGCCGGGCACCTTCGCCGTGGGCAATTGCCTGGCGGAGAGGACTGTTCCCTGGCTCCGCAGGATGAGGCGCTTGGTGAATTCCCTGTCGAAGGCGTAATTCCACCCGCGCGAGCCGGAGTCCCCTCCATTCTCGTGGGCTGCAGCCACGCGGGAAAGATGGGGCTCCTCGATCGCTTTCGCGTACCGGGGCTGGTCGACGTAGTAGACGTCGTGGATGTCGCGGGCGGAATGGAACTGCGGCATGAAAAGGGCGTCCGAGTTCCAGAACTCGGTTTCAACCATATTGCCGTCGAACTCTTCGAAGCCGAGCGAAACCAGCTTGTCCTTTACACTTTCCAGGAATTCCACATAGGGGTTCTTCCTGCCCGGTATGATCCGTGCGGGTGAGACCCCGATATTGTAGCTTCTGAATACTCCCGTCTTCCATGCTCCGGAAGAAAGTATCGAAGGGCTGATCGCACCGAGTTCCTCGCCAGTTATACCGGCGTCCTTGAGCGCCCTCTGAACCGATTCCGCCTCCATTCTCATTCGGTAGACTACGCGCTCGCGTTCTGCGATCCTAAAAGGAGCATCCGAAGCTCCTCTCTTCTTAGCTACCGTCTTTATCGTAGCAAGTTCATCGGTGGAGAGGGACGCCTCTTCGAGCGTGCCTCCCTGTGCCTTTGCCTTGGATACAAGGAGCTCGAGTTCCAGGGCTCTCTTAGGCAATCCGGGCACTGCTCCGAGGCGGACGCACTTATCTGCATCAAGGGCGAGAGCACCGGCCTTGGAAAGCGAGCCGAAAGCAGTGCCTAGGGTTTTCTGGTCCCAATTCAGGCGCTGGCCCAGTTCCGAAAGAGCCAGAGCCCCCGAGGAGGCCACGAGATCGTAGAGCCTGCGTTCCGGCGTGCCGTTTCTCGAGTACTCCTCGCCCAAGGACGTGAGCTCATAGAACGTTGATACCGAGCGGCTTTCTTCCTCTATGAGCCCCTTGCCTAGGAGCCACGAGAAAGCCTGATTTTCCTGGCCTTCCTTGTATCCGAGTTCGTCACGTACTCGCTTGGCGTCAATGAGGCTTCCGGCCGCGTACGAGAGGAGTATCCTCGTCTCGAGGGGATGGAGTGATTTAACAAGGCTTTTTTCGTCCATTCGAGTGGCTCCGTGATTGGGGAAGGCAATTTCGATTGTGGGAGTATCGCCGAAAACCGGGGATGGAGTCAACATCGGCCTCCGCCGGTATCATGCCGCTCATCGCACGAGCGCTTTCATGCCCTGGCGCCGCTTTCAGGGCTTGAGTATGAGGGCCCTGCCCGTTGCCCCATCCATGCGGATATCCAGGCAGGCCTCAGCTCTCGACCAGCGGCAATACTTCGTGGAACGCACGATTTCCTGCTCCGCGAGCCATCCCCAATCCAGGCTATCTGTCCCGGAAGCGGCTACTTTTAGGTAACCTATATTCATGGTCGTAAGGTTATGGAAAAAATGGGAGCCGAGGGAGGAATCGACGACAAAGCCTTCCAGATCGGCCTCCACGATCACTTTGGCCCGGGATATTTGGGAAAATGCCACGGGGACACCCATCCACCTGTCCCGTGTTCCCCATCTTCCTGGACCGATGAGGAGGTATCGCACGCCTTTCGCCCGAGCTTCGGCATCGATCTCGCCAATCTCCCGGGCGATGTCTTCGGTGAGAGAACGGTCGAAAGCGACAGGATCCACCCAGACGATATCCCTGATTCCTCGTATCCTCCCGTTGCCCATAGCCTTGGCCGATCGGATGAGTACCGAAGCATCATCGGCGTTCCCGATATCGACGGACACCTTGTCCTCGGTATGGATGAGGGGCTTGAGCTGGAGCATGTACAAAGCCGGCCTGCCCGATGGCTCGTCGAGATTGAGAGCGTATTCTATCTCAACGGGAGTGCCCATGGATCGCGATCCTATGTCGAGCACCATGGAGATAGCCTTGGCGAAGGGGATTGCGTCGAACTTGAGGATGTTCGCCAGGTCGATTATTTTCGGACCTTTGCCCGAGTTGCCCGGAACCAAGCGCATATCTTCCGGATCCCACGTCGATGCGAGGAGGGAGAAGTGCCTGTCCTTCGAAGCTGCCTGGATCGGCAGGGAAGCGAGGGTGGCCATCTCTCCGGCGCAGAGATCGGGACTCATCCGGCTCAAGTCCAGCGCATGGAACGACCGCTGGGTGTTTTCCAGCGCCCGGTCTGGCGGGAGGACATCGAGCTTGGGGTAGGCGGGGCAGAACCTATGGGCATCGCCTCCGCCCACAACCCATGTGCCCAGTCCGAGAGCCGCAACGCAAATGCCGTCCTGCGGTTTCACGTAGGAGACTGGGTAGTAATTGTGGGATTGGGCGACTCCCGAAATATCGGGATAGTAGTAATCCCCGCGCCGGGATCCGACAAGCTCCTGTATGACTACGGCCATGCGCTCTTCCTCGAGGTTGTATTTCGCCAGCTCGAAGTAGGATCTGGCTTCCGAGGAGAATAGGCTGGCGTAGATGAGGCGGATGGCGTCGCACACCTGGTTGAGCCTAACATCGAGGCTCGGGTGATTGTTCGGAATGATGTAGGTATCGTATATACCCGAGAAGGGAACCATCAGCATATCTTCGAAGAGGCCCGAAGAGCGCACAGCCAGCGGCTTGCTCGTGGTGCCGAGAAACGCCCTGAGCTTTGATACCAGGGCGCGGGAGAGGGGTATGGAGAGGAAGGTGCGCCTGAGCTCCCCCGTATAGGGACCATAGAAGGAAGAAGCCCAGAGGTTGTTGGATTCGAGGAAGCTCTCGAATTCGTCTATTCCGATGAATGCGGTCTTCGGGATCTTGAAGTCAATGCCTTCTATGTATCGCGAGAATTCGAGGTTTTCCAGGAGGGAGTGGATGAAGATGATCCCCCTCCCCTTCCCGCCCACAGAACCGTCTACCAGGCGGGACACGTAGTTCTCCTGGCCCATCATAGTCTCGTCGAAATTTCCCACGATCCCCCTGGTCTGTTCTTTGCGCACGTTGTCTATGATGCGGACTATGAAATCCCTCAAGGCGGTTATGTCGGGGAAGTCACCTATCCTGTATGGGCGCAGGACCTTGGCCATTCCGATTTCGCCGCGGGCCATGAGCCAGGCTGAAAAATGGTTGCGCTCTGCATGGTAGGCTAGACTCTCGGGAGGAAGGGAGTGGAGGATATCGATGAAGCCCTTCATGTTCTTGGCCCTGGCTATTTCGGAACCGTCGGGAGTGCAGAACCTGAAGGCACCGAACCCGAGGTTTTCCTGGAGATAGGAAGCCAGCTCCATCTCAAGGGATTCGGAGTTCTTATCGGCGAATGCCGCGCCGAGAGCGTGTGCCTGTTCCCGTATTCTGGGTTCGCTGGACTGCACGAGGATGGGCAGATCCGGTATGCGGTTCTTGGCCATCTTCAGAAAATCGAATCCCGCCTCTTCGTCGGGAGCACCTTTTCTGGGGAATCGCAGGTCTGTTATCACCGTCAGAATGTTCGCTTCGTAGGTATCGAATATTTCCTGGGCTTCCTCATAGCTCGAGGCGAGGAGGATCTTCGGCCTTGCGCGTATGGAGAGAAGTTTATAGGTCTCGGTTACTCTCTCTTCTTCTATAAGATTCTGTGTCTGCCTGAGCACTACTTTGTAGAGGACGGGCAGGAAGCGCGAATAGTAGCGTACTGAATCCTCGATGAGGAGGATCACCCTCACTCTGCCCACCTGGGTATCGGGCTGGACATTGCGCATGTCCTCCACGTATTTGATCATGCCAACGAATAGCTTGGAGTAGCCATTCCAGACGAATATCCTATCCACAGCTGCAAGGCCCGGGGCTCCGGGGTCTATGTTCTCTAAACTGGAGTTGTTGGTGGCCATCAGGAGGACAGGTATATCGGGCCAGATGCGCTTCATCGAAGCCGCCAGCCTCAATGGTACGTCGAAATCGATTCCTCCCATCAGGATGACGAGGTCGAAGGTGCCGCCCCTGAACAGGTCTATCGCGCTTTCTTCGGTATAGGCGCAGGTGACTCTCGGTATGGTGTTTAGATTCAGCTTGAAGTATTCCCCGTATATCTGCTCCGTAAGCACCCCGTCGGATTCCACTACAAAGGAATCGTAGAGGCTGCCCACCAGGAGGACTTCGCGCACCCTGAAGCGCATGAGGTCGTGGTATATGTTTCGTTCTCTTCTCTGGTGGTCATAGGCGGCGACGAGTTCGTTGAAGTACATAGCCAATCCTAGCCTATGCAGCTCGGCCGATAAAGCTATTCGCCAGGCTTTCCTTGACCCGGGCCCAGACGCCATGTATCATCATGCTACTTTGCGCAAGTACGCGAAGGAGCCGGGAAGTACCGGCATCGGAGCGATATCGGATGAAAAACTTGAAACTCGCGGCATCGAGACCGGACCTGAGCCGGAGCGTCATAGAAGTTGGCGGGGTCCGTGTGGGCGAGGAATTCGTGGTAATTGCAGGCCCCTGCTCCGTGGAATCCGAAGACCAGACGGTGAGGACAGCTGTTGCGGTAAAGGAAGCCGGAGCCAAGATGCTCAGGGGAGGCGCTTTCAAGCCCAGAACATCCCCCTACGCGTTCCAGGGCCTTGGGCTGAAGGGCCTCAAGATCCTCGACAAAGCACGGAAGGAGACGGGGCTTCCAATCGTTACCGAGGTGGTAGACACCAGGGACGTTTCCTGGGTGGGCGAGTATGCCGATGTGCTCCAAATAGGGGCGCGCAACATGCAGAACTTTTCCCTGCTCAGGGAAGTGGGCAAGTCGGGCAAGCCGATTCTCCTCAAGCGGGGCATGTATTCCACGATTGAAGAGTGGCTCAACTGCGCCGAGTACATCCTGGCCGAGGGCAACCCCAATATCATCCTCTGCGAGAGGGGAATCCGAACCTTCGAGACGTATACGCGCAACACCCTGGATCTATCCATGGTGCCAGCCGTTCACCTCGAGAGCCATCTTCCTATTTTCATCGATCCGAGCCACGGCACCGGTATACTTTCCATGATCGAACCAATGAGTCTCGCCGCTCTCGTGGCAGGCGCGGACGGGCTTGAAGTGGAAGTCCACATCGATCCATCCTGCGCCCTGAGCGATAAGGATCAACAACTGAACCCGGCTCAGTTCGCCCTCCTCATGAAGAAACTCGACCTGACGCGGAAATTCATGTCTGAACTCGAAGAGAAGGTATCCGAGTCGCCACGCAACCCTTTGTCAAAAGAAGAAAAGCCCGGCGAAGGAAGCGCCGCCTTCACGGACGCAGTGGATTGAAGGTCTACGCATGCCGCACGATACCCCCTCCGCATCCACGCCCGAATTCGCTTCTCTCGAGGCGGTCTTCTCCAGGCTCGATCCGGATCGAAGCCTCATCCTCACAGACGAGATCCTCGAAGGTATTTGCTCGGCTTCCCTTGGGCAGCTCAGAAGACTGATCGTACCCCGCGGAGAAGCGGCGAAAACCTGGGGGAGCCTCCGGAGGCTGTTCGCAGGCATGAGTAGCGTGGGGGTAGACAGGGGGTGGACGCTCTACGCCCTGGGGGGGGGCTCGGTTTCAGATCTCGGAGGCTTCGCCGCCTCGACATGGATGCGCGGCATCGGCTTCGCCGCTTTGCCCACTACTCTCCTGTCCATGGTGGATGCATCCCTGGGAGGGAAAAACGGCATAGATTTTTATGGATCGAAAAACCTCATCGGCACCTTCAGAATCCCTGACAGGATCGTCTGCGACCTCTCCCTCCTCGCCTTTCTCGATCCTGTCCAGTTCGCTTCGGGCATGGCAGAGGCCGTGAAGCACGCCATCATCGGAGGAGAGGCCTACTTCTCTCTCCTCGAATCCTGTCTCGAGAAAGGCCGGGGTCCGGAAGGATTTTCGCACCTCAGGCTCGATCATGAAAGCCTGCGCAGCCTGGTGGAGGGCTCGCAGAGGATCAAGCTCGATATCGTCGGACGCGATCCCCGGGAAGCTGGCGAGAGGAGAATTCTGAATCTTGGGCACAGCTTCGGCCACGGCATAGAGATGGCCACGGGTATTCCGCACGGGCATGCGGTATCGCTGGGCATTACCTTCGCCTGCGCCTTGTCGCGCAGGAAGGGCTTGATGGACGCAGACACGGAAGCAAGGCTTCTCGGCCTCCTGCGCGGTTTCGGCTTGCCGACCGATCCGTGGGTCCTCCGTGAGCCAGCCGTCAGAAAGAAGGTGGTGGCCTCCCTGGGAGGCGACAAGAAACGATACGGGGACAGTCTCCATTTTGTCCTTCCAGAGGCTCCGGGGAAAGTGGAAGTCATCCCCCTTCTCCTTTCCGATCTCAGGGCATTCTTCGAGGAGGAACTCGGGTGAATTCTTTCGGCAGATTTTTCAGGGTGGAGATTTTCGGCGAGTCTCATGGGCCCGCTATAGGCGTTGTCATAGACGGTTGCCCTCCGGGTATCGCCATAGGTCTTTCCGATTTCGATGAGGACCTCGCTCGCCGCAGATCAGGGGCGGTCGGTACTACGCCTCGCAGGGAATCCGACCTCCCCGAAATCCTCTCCGGCATCTACGACGGATTCAGCACAGGATCGCCGATAACCATCCTATTCCGCAACCAGGACACGCGATCTCAGGACTATGCGAGCTTCCAGCGCATACCGCGGCCGGGACATGCCGATTTCACCTCGTTTATAAAATACCGCGGTTTCGCTGATCCTCGAGGCTCCGGGCACTTCTCCGGAAGAGTGACTGCCGGACTCGTGGCCGCCGGCACTATAGCCAAGAAAATCCTGCGCCCAGCCCAGTTCTCTACGCGTATCCTGGAGGCGGGCGGCTCTGTCGATATCGAGAAGGCCGTCTCAGAAGCCGCCGAAGCCGGGGATTCGGTAGGAGCCCTGGTAGAGATCCGCGTGGCGGGTCTTGAACCTGGCCTCGGCGAGCCTTTTTTCGACGCCTGCGAGAGCCTTGTTGCCCATGCCGTATTCGCTGTGCCCGGGGTTCGGGCTCTGGAGTTCGGAGACGGGCGCAAGGTAGCCGCCATGCGCGGTTCGGAACACAACGACCCCTTCGTCGACGAGAGGGGGCGGACATCTAAAAATGGCTCGGGCGGCGTCAATGGAGGCATCACCAACGGGAATGAGCTGGTAATGCGCGTAAGCGTCAAGCCTACGTCCTCCATCTCCATTCCCCAGACCACCTTCGATTTCGAAAGGAAGTCCATGGCCGAATTGAGGATCGAGGGCAGGCACGATGCCTGCATCGCATTGAGGAGTGCAGTCGTCCTCGAATCCGCGGCTGCCCTGGCCTTGGCTGACATGGCCCTGGCTGACATGACCTCATCCTCAGGCAAGTTGCCACGCGACTATGAATCGAATGCGCCCCAGGCGCGAGGGAGAAAACCATGACACTCGGGGATTTGCGGCAGGATATCGACAAGATCGACGCTAAGATTCTCTCGCTACTCAACGAACGCATGGAGAAGGCCCTCCTCACGAAGGCCTTCAAGACGGGGATAGAAGATGGGGCGAGAGAAGAGGTGGTCAAAGAGCGGGTGAGGCGTTCGAGCGTCTGCCTCCTCGACAAGGATTTCTCCGTTTCGCTCTACGCCGCCATAATGGCGGAGAGCAAGCGGCTGCAGTCCCTGGGCTATAAGACGGTCGGATTCCAAGGCGAGCATGGCGCCTACAGCGAAGTAGCGGCCAAGGTCCTTTATCCCCAGGGAGCCACCATACCCTGCGCCGAATTTTCCGATGTTTTCGAATCGGTTGAATCGGGAGCCTTCGATTACGGTATCGTCCCCGTGGAGAACACTCTCGGCGGCCTCGTGGGCCCAGTAAATTCCATCCTCATCTACACCAATCTGAAGATCGTGGCCGCTGTGGACATGCCGGTCCGGCATTGTCTCGCCTGCCCCTCGGGCACCGACCACAGGGAGCTTCGCTATGCATGGTCGCATTCCCAAGCACTTGCACAATGCAGGCAGTTCCTCCTGCGCAACCACCTCGAGGCCGTTCCCTATTACGACACGGCTGGCGCGGCCAAGGCTCTTGCGGAGACCAGGCCCAAAGGAGTAGCCGCTGTAGCCTCGCGCTACGCCGCCGACCTCTACGGCCTGGACATTATCAAAGAAGATATCCAGGATTCGCCGCACAACCGCACGCGCTTCTTCGTCGTATCGATGAAGGAGGAAGCCGCCGAGGGGGATAAATGCTCAGCCGTCTTCACGGCGGGCGACAAGGCCGGATCCCTCTTCTCGCTCCTCAAGGTATTCGCCGACTCCGCCATAAACCTCACCCGCATAGAATCCGTCCCCGACACGCCAGGACGCTATGCCATATTCATCGACTTCGAGGGCTCGCTCACGGATCCACGAGTCGAAGGAGCCATAACCGCTTCCAAAAGGCTCGCAGAGGATTTCCGGCTTCTCGGCTGCTACAGGGAGACGAGGGTGCAAGGATGAAGATACTCATACTGGGAACTGGCCGCATGGGCGCATGGCTCACCGAGGAATTGTGCTGGGAGCACGAGGTCTGGGTTCATGATTCCGACCCCCTCAAGATGAAGTATTTCATAAGAGTGAATCGTCTGGTCGAACGCGGAGAGATTGCCGGAGTAAAGCCCGATATCCTCATCAACTGTGTTCCGCTAGGATCGACCGTCCAGGCTTTCGAAGCCGTCCTTCCCCTTCTGCCGAAGGACTGCATCCTCTCCGATATAGCCTCAGTCAAGAATGGCCTCGAGGAGTATTACACCGAGAAGGCGCGCCCCTTCGTATCAAGCCATCCGATGTTCGGCCCTACGCTCGCCAATATCCGAGACCTGCACGACGAGAGCGCTATCTTGATAGAAGAATCCTGTCCCGAAGGAAAGGCCTTCTTCCGGGATCTGTATTCCAGGTTGAATATCCGGATTTTCGAGTATAGCTTCGAGGAGCACGACAAGACAGTAGCCTATTCCTTGGCAACGCCGTTCGCCTCCACGATGGTGTTCGCCGCATGCATGAAGAAGCAAGACGCGCCCGGCACCAATTTCAAGCGCCATATGGCTATAGCCAAGGGGCTCCTCTCGGAGGACGACCGCCTTCTCACCGAGATCATGTTCAACCAGTACACGACGCGGCAACTGGAGCTCATCAACTCCAAGCTCGCCTATCTCTCTCACATCATACGCCAGAGAGACTACGAGGAGATGAAAAAGTTCCTGAACACACTTAGGCGGAATATTGCCGAATAGGCGCGGTCATTTCTGGCCCCATGACCATCTGGTGGTCAGCTTCCACGGGGCATACGTATCCTTTCGAGGTCTTCGAAGAATGAGGGCCAGGACTTGGATACGCAACCCCAGCCATGGATCTCGGCCCCGGCATATGAATTGAGCGCAAGGATAGCAGCCGCCATGGCTATCCTATGGTCGCCTGCCGATTCCGTCCTCACCGGCTTCGGATTCTTCCCCGCTTCTCCGGCAGTGTTACCCACATCCTTCAAGTCGCCTGGAACTGCTGGGGGAACGGTGCCGAATATTTCCATCCTATCGCCCTCAACCCTCGCCTTCACTCCGAAATCGCCCAGGAGCTTTATGAGCGTCGATGCCCGATCGCTCTCCTTGGAAGCAAGACGCCTCGTGCCGCCTAGGATGCTCGTGCCTGGGCAATATGCCGCCAATGCGGCGAGTGGGGGAAAGAGATCGGGGCATCCTGATGCGTCGAAGCTGAAAGGCTTGGCATCGCCTCGGCGCACGAGGAGGGATCCATCGGAGGCCCATTCCGCGAGGGCTCCGGATCTGCGCACAGCTTCGAGGATGGCCCTGTCGGGCTGGCTCGAGCTGGGGTCGAGTCCATGTATGCGAATACCAGAGGCCGAGCCCGGTACCGTCTGCGCGGTTGCCGCTGCAGCGACAAAGAAGGCTGCCCCGCTCCAGTCCCGTTCGGGAGAGAAATCCCTCGCACGGTATTCCTGGCCGCCGGGAATCTTGTACTCCCTGCCGGGGAAGACAGTATCTATCCTTACCCCAAACGAGGAACATGTGTCGACGGTGAGATCCAAATAGCCGAGGCTTACCGGATTATCTACTAGTAGGATCGAATCCTTTTGGGCCAGTGGCAGAGCGATGAGGAGGCCGGTGAGGAACTGGGAGCTTCCTCCCGCGTCTATCCTGTATTCCCCTCCCGTGATTGGGCCTCGTATGCGCAGGGGAGGAAGGCCATCGCAGGAGGAAGCGCTGACCCCCATAGACTCCAGCGCCTCGACGACCATATCCATGGGCCGTCTTTTCAAGCTGCCGGTTGCCCGTAGCTCTGATTCCCTGTCCAGGAGGGCGGCTATCGGAGCGAACATCCGCATGCACAAACCCGATTCTCCGCAGTCCATGACAAGTGCCGGATCGAGATCTCCAGCGTGCGGCGCCGAGGCTCTGTTTCCAGGCCGGTCGAGATCCTGGAATAGCGGAGAGCCTTCTATCTCCCAGCCGAAATCCTTCGCCCTTGCGCGGGCGCCCAAGGCCGTGGCCACGGAGAGTGCTGCCGCCGAATCGGCGCTCAAGGTTCGGCCCCGAATGAGGCTCTTTCCTCTCGCGAGAGTAGCGCAGGCGATGGCCCTTTGCTGAGAACTTTTGGATACAGGGGCTTCAACTATTCCTGATACGCGAGCTGGCAAGACCAACCGGGCTTCATCGGCGGAAAGGATTGAATCTCGGCCCGAGGCTGGGCCGGGTTTGAAATCCGAGGGCTTCGGAAACGAAGGTGCGCGCATGGAGGGTATATACCACAGATCGCTCAACCCTGAAAGCTTTCCGGGAGCCGAGTCTGCGTATGCCTTATAGGCATTAGCGTACTCTATGGGCTGATGAGAGGGCCGTCCCGCGTGGGACGGCCTATGCTGATCCGATTCGGCGCAATCTTCGTTCGCTGATCCAGTAGCCAGCCCTTCCTTATACGAGGCCTTGGGCTATCATCGCGTCTGCTACCTTCTTGAAGCCGGCGATATTGGCCCCGATGACATAATTGCCCTCGAAGCCGTACCTGGAAGCGGTCTGGACGCAGGTCTTGTGGATGTTCACCATGATCTCGTGGAGCCGCTTATCCACCTCTTCGGCGCTCCACGCGAGTCTCATAGAGTTTTGGCTCATCTCCAGGCCCGAGGTCGCAACCCCGCCAGCGTTGGCCGCCTTTCCGGGAGCGAAGGGGATCTTGTTCTCGACGAAAAGCTTCCAGGCCTCGGGCGTACAGCCCATGTTGGATACCTCGACCACAGCCCGAACCTTGTTCGATAGCAGGGTCTCTGCGTCCTTGCCGTTGAGCTCATTCTGGATGGCGCAGGGCATGGCGATGTCCACCTTCTGCTCCCACGGTTTCCTGTCAGGGAAAAACTTGGCAGAGGGGAAGCGGCTCGCATAGGTCTGGACCTTGTTCCTGTCTATGATGAGCATCTCCTCGAGGAAGTCCCATTTCTCCTCGGTGCCGATGCCATCGGGATCGAGGATATAGCCATCGGGACCGGATATGGTGATCACTTTGGCTCCGAGTTGGCTCGCCTTGATGCAGGCCCCCCAGGCCACGTTGCCGAAACCGGATACTGCAACGGTCTTGCCCTCGAGGCTCTCGCCCTTGAGCTTGAACATCTCCTCGGCGAAATATACGGCTCCAAAGCCTGTGGCTTCTGGGCGTACCAGGGAGCCGCCGAAGGTGAGTCCCTTGCCCGTGTACACTCCGGTGAATTCGTTCGCCAGACGCTTGTACTGGCCGAACATGTATCCGACCTCCCGCCCTCCCACGCCTATATCGCCTGCGGGGACGTCGGTATCAGGCCCGATGTGCCGGTAGAGCTCGTTTATGAAGCTTTGGCAGAAGCGCATGATCTCGTTGTCGCTCTTGCCGTTGGGATCGAAGTCGCTGCCTCCCTTGCCGCCGCCCATGGGTAGGCCCGTGAGGCTGTTCTTGAAGGTCTGCTCGAATCCGAGGAACTTGAGGGTGGAGAGGGTGACCTTGGGATGGAAACGTATGCCGCCCTTGTAGGGGCCGATGGCCGAATTGAATTGGACGCGGTAACCGCGATTGATGTGGTATTCGCCCTTGTCGTCCATCCAGGGAACGCGGAAGAGGATAGTGCGCTCGGGTTCTACGATCCTCTCCAGTATTTTCTGCGCCTTGTACTTCGGCTCCGCCTCGATGAGCGGAGCTATCGACTCCAATACCTCGTCGGCTGCCTGGAGAAACTCGCTCTCCCAGGGATATCGGGAGCGGAGCTCGTCGAGAACAGATTTGATGTAGGTATTCATCCGTACATCCTCCTCGTTAGTGATGGGCGACCATGACGGTTATCACCGCAAGAGGATTCTATACCCGCTTATCGATTCGGGCAAGTCGGTTTAATTATTGAAATACTATTTCATTATTTAAAACTAGATGCGCTCAAGCGCTGTCGGGGGGCACATGGACTAGTCCCCGGCGGAACCCACCTCCGAGGATTCGTCCTGGGCGTCCAATCGCTCTATCTTGACGGAGAGTATCCTATGCGCATCCATCTCCATGATCGAGATCCGCGCTCCGCGGAGATCTACGCTCTCCCCTTCCTCGGGTATGCGGCCAAAAAGGTCGAAGACATAGCCGGCGAGGCTGTCGAAATCCTCGTCCGGCAATTCTATACCTGTCACTGCGGATACCTGGTCGAGCCTGAGCCTGGCATCGCACTGCCAAGTCTTTGGCCCAACGGGGCTGATATCTTCAGGCTCGTTATCGAACTCGTCCTGTATCTCGCCGACTATCTCCTCGATGATGTCTTCGAGGCAGACTATGCCAGCCGTCCCCCCGTACTCGTCCACGACGATGGCAATGTGGACATGTCTGCGCTTGAACTCCCTCAAGAGGCTGTCGATGCGCTTGGTTTCGGGTACGAAGAATGCCTTACGCGCAAGGGCCGAGAGCGAAAAGGGCTTTCCCCCCACGAGGCAGGCTAGGACGTCCTTAGCGTAGAGGACGCCGATAACGTTGTCGATAGTCTCGTGGTATACAGGAATGCGAGAGTGGCCCGATTCCAGGAGAACGGAGTAGGTTTCCTCAGCCGTGGCTTCCTGATCGAGGAACACGGTATCGGTGCGAGGCACCATGACTTCCTTCACCGTTGTCTCTCCCAGCTGCTCGACGCCCTCGATCATCCGCTTCCGCTCTCTCAGCGTGGGCTCCTCGGCCCCATTCTCGGGCTTCTGTTTTTTCCCCGAGAACAGCTCTCCGATGATGCTCACTTCGCCCTCCTTTCAACGAGTAGCGTGAGGATTTCTTCCTGTCTTTTGAGCATCGGCCGCTCTGGATCGTTGTCCTCATGATCCATCCCCGAGAGGTGGAGTATGCCATGGATGACCAAGCGCCTCAGTTCTTCTGGAAAATCGACGTGAAAATCGGCGCAGTTGCGCTTGCAAGCCTGGGGGCTGATCACGACATCTCCAGCCAGATAGGTGCTCCCCCTGCCTGTTCCGAGCCTCTCTCCCATGGGGAAAGAGAGGACGTCGGTAGGCTCGTCCAGATTTCTGTATTCCTTGTTGAGATCGCGGATGAATGTATCCGAGCAGAAGATCAGGGACAGCTCCCAGTCTGCGGCTCCTATTTCCTCGAGGACCTCAGCCGCGAATCCGCGGATATCGGGAATCCAGTCGGGCTCCTCGATGTCCATGGCCCGGACTTCCACCACACTCATCTCGCTCCATCCTTCTGCGAAGGGTATTCTATTCGCGAATGATACTGTCCGGCGAGTATCCTTACAAAGGCTTTCCGTACTGTATCCAGATCTTCCATAGTGAGGGCGCATCGATCCAGCTGCCCATCTTTTATCTTTTCGAGTATGATCTGGCTCACGTGGGCGTCCAGCCTCGGCAGGGAATAATGCTTTATCGTCCTCGCCGACGCTTCAACGGCGTCTGCGAGCATGACAATGCCCGCTTCCTTCCCTACGGGAGGGGAACCCGGATAGGTGAAATCTTCCCGCTTCACGTTCTCGTCCGACGACTTGGCCTTGTCGTAGAACCAGGCGATGGTCGAATTGCCATGGTGCTGCCCCACGATATCGATTATCTTCCTCGGCAAATCGAGCTCCTTGGCCCGCTCCATCCCCAGCTTGACATGGCTTCGAATTACCGTGGCCGAGAGGCGCGGGTTGAGTTCGTCGTGCTTATTGGCCCCTTTCTGATTCTCGATGAAATACTCGGGCTGGTCGAGCTTGCCCAGGTCGTGGTAATAGGCCCCAACCCGAGCCAGAAGGGGATCGGCTCCCACGTCCTCGGCCGCCGCCTCTGCCAGATGGGCCACGTTGATCGAATGGGCGTAGGTTCCGGGCGCCTGCGTCAAGAGATCCTTGAGCGCCGGGGAGTTCACGTCCGACAGCTCGAGGAGTCTGAACCGGGTCGGCAAATTGAGGGACTGCTCCAGGACGGGCAGTATCGCCAGGATGAGAATACCTCCTACAAAGCCGTTGAGGGCGAGGAAGCCTGCTGCGGCTAGAAGCTCACCCAACCACATGCCAAACCCAGCGAGGAGGACCACTCCTATAGCGAACTGAATTCCGGCTTGCATAAGCCCTGCGCGGACGAGGTCGATCCTCGTCTTCGCTGTAGTCACGATGAAGGAGGAGAAGAGGCCGGCTAGAAGGACAAAGGTTGTATAGAGAGGCTCGAGATTGGAAGCCGAAGCGGTGAGCAGGCAGAGGATGATAGCGTAGATGAAGCCGAAG
>DATCUA010000382.1:0-10241 GCA_036567645.1 Rectinemataceae bacterium
GGAAAAACCCCCGGCGCGGCCCGGTGCCGTTCCCGGAGCCGGCATCGGCCCAGGCTGCGGCTCCGGCGCCATCAGCGCAGTTTGGCATCGTACATGTACAGGAACTCGTCCGATCGCGGCTTCCAGTCCATGCGGCTCGAAAGTCCGTAGAGCACGGGCTGCTTGTACAGGAAGATCGCCGGGGCTGCTTCGTTGATCAAGGCGCCCGCCTTGGCGTACAGGCTCTTGCGCAAGGCCTTGTCCGTCGTCTCGTTGGCTCCGTTGAGCAGCTTATCGATAGCCGGATCCTCTATGGTCCTCAGGAGGCTGCCAGACTTGGTTATGAAGTTGAACACGTAGGAAGCGTCGAAAACGGGGTTCCCCCAGCCGACGAAGTACATAGGCGAGGTCTTGTGTGAGAAGAGGGCTCCGTTGAAGGCTCCGAACTCCATGATGTTGAGCTCCACCTTCACGCCCACCTCGCCCAGGTATCCGGCGATAGCCTGCACGACGGCGCTGTCGTTGATGTAGCGCCCGCTGGTTGCATCCATCTTTATGCTGAACCCGTTCGGATACCCGGCTTCGGCCAGAAGCTGGCGGGCCTTCTTCGGATCGTAGGGATAGGGCTTCACTTCGGGAGTGAAGCCGAAGTAGGAAGCGGTCAGCAGGGTTGTCGTCTCCTCGCTGGACAGGCCGATCAGTCTGCCGATGATCGCTTTCTTGTCCACCGCGTAGTTGAGCGCCTGCCTGACTTTGACATCCTTGAGCGGAGAATCCTGGATAGTATCCAAGCCGACGAAGAGGACGCGGGTACCCGTCACCGAGGCGAAGCTGGCCTTGGGATTGGCGTCGATCTGGCTTTTCGCCGTCACGGGGGGATCGACGATGAGGTCGGCTTTCCCGCCCAGGAGGGTGGCTACCCTGCTAGCCGCCGAGCTCACGGTCTGGAACTCCACGTACTGGGCGGAAGCCGGAGCCTTCCAGTAGGTGTCGTTCCTCTTGAGGACGATCCTGTTTCCCCTGTCCCAGCGGACCAGCTGGTAGGGGCCGGTGCCGACCGGTTCTTCGTTGAACTTCTGGGCCCCCACTTTCTCCCGGTAGCCGGGGGGCACGATCTGGAGCTCGGAAAAATAGTGGTCGGCCAGGGGGAAGGGACGCTTGCCCGTTATGCGCACGGTGAGCTTGTCGATGACAGACACCTTGTCGATCCAGTTGAGGTCGTTGGCCCGGGTGGACTTGTTCGCGGGGTTGAATATTTCGTCGATCGTGTACTTGACCGCATCGGCTGTCAGGGCTTCCCCGTTGTGGAATGTAACGCCTGGCCTGATACGGAAGAGCCACGAGGTATCGCTTTCCTTGACATAGCTCTCTGCAAGGGCAGGAACAGTCTGCCCATCGGGGGTCTTGAGCAGGAGCGAATCGAAGATGTGGATCGTGACGTTGTATGCCGGGACGGTCCGGTTCGTCACCGGATCCAGCCCAGTCGGCTCGGCGGACTGTATGACGACCAGGGGATCCTTCTCGCTCCCCGCCTGTGCGAAGATGCTGGCATTGGCTCCGAAAAACACAGCCAAGGCGAGCGCCATGGCGCAAACACGAAGACCCGCACTACCGCGACGAAGCATCCGACACCCCCTCCTGCATATATATGCAGAAAATGATTTGAAAACCGGTTTCGGGTAGGCTTTTTCCCGAAAGCGGCTTTTTGGGACCGAGAGATTTTCGTTTCCAAGACAATACTCCCAAGGGGAATCTCTGTCAACAAGCATATTTATGCAAAAGCCGTCTTGAGTCATCACCTGAGCCATCCTGGGGCGGGCGCGCGTTCGGGGCCAGCGCGCTTATCGCCTTCACGCCGAACCGGCTGTATACTCTCCACCCATGCGCACCTTGGAAATCTCCCAAACGAGGCTGATGAATGACATCGAGACCATTGCCGGATGGACCGAAACCGATCCGGTAGCCGGATACAATCGCCCCACGTTTTCTCCCTCCTGGAAAGCGGCGCGCGATTACGTCGCCGCTCAAGCATCGAGTCTGGGCTGCTCCGTGAGAACCGACCCCGCCGGCAATCTCCACGCGCGCCCGGCCGGGCTCTCCTGGGACGAGCCTGCATGGCTCTGCGGTTCCCATATCGACACGGTTCCCTCGGGAGGCAAGTACGACGGAGTGGTCGGCGTGGTTATAGCCCTCGAACTGCTGAGGGTCCTGCCAGGAACCCCGCTGGAGCTCGTGGTATTCGCGGAGGAAGAGGGCACTACTTTCGGCATAGCCATGCTGGGTAGCCGGGCCTGGGCGGGAACACTACCGGCCGCTCGGATAGCCGAATTGAAGAATCGAGACGGGAAGGATTACCAGAGCGCCGGCGCGGCCTTCGGAGTCGACCTGGGCAGGGTAAGCCCGGGGAGCTTCGGCTTTCCCCTCGAGCGCTATAGGGGGATGGTCGAAGTCCATGTAGAGCAAGGATCGGGGCTTTGGAAAAAAGGCCTGCCCGTAGCGGTAGTCACGACGGTCAACGGGAGGAGGCAGTATTCGGGCGGTTTTTCGGGGCTCGCGAACCACGCGGGTTCCACGGCTATGCAGGATCGGCGCGACGCCCTCGCAGGAGCCGCCGAGTTCGTTCTCGGCCTCGAAGCTCTGGGCAATGAACTCGATGCCCGCCGCCCCGGCTCGGTCCTTACGACGGGAGCCTTGACGGTCACTCCCAACGCTGTGAACGTGATTCCGGGGAGGGCTGACTTCATGCTCGACTTCCGCTCTCCCTCCAACGAAATCCTCGCTTCCGGCGACCTCTCCATCCGCCGCCTTCTATGCTCCATCGGCGAGAAGCGGAGCCTGGAAACGCGGATAGACTGCTTCGAGAACCTGCCCTCCATCCCCTTCGATCCCGGCCTCTGCAGCAGCTTGCGCGCCGCCGGGGCCAGGCTGGGCATCCCCCTGCCCGACGCCTCGAGCGGAGCCCTCCACGATAGCGCCATTCTCGCTCCCTTCCTGCCCGCCGCCATGCTCTTCGTAGCCAGCGAGGACGGGATCAGCCACAATCCTGCCGAGTTCAGCCGCCCGGAGGACATAGCCGCGGCCGCGCGCATCGTGGCGGCTGCCTTAGCCTGAAGCACGCAATGGAGCCGCCGAAGAAGGCGGCACGCTTAAAGGCATTTCTTCGCCGCTATTCTCCCCGTCATGATAGCCGTGGGGCCCCCGGCTGGGCTATACACCCACTTGCCGGCGGCGTAGACATCGGGAAGGGCGGTCTTTACGGACTCTTCCATGCGGAACATGCTCGTCACCACGGGTATGGCCTGCTCGAAGGACCAGCCGACGATGGAGCCCTCGGAACTGCCCGCGCGATCGGCGATGGAGAGGGGCGAGAAGGAAAAGCTGAACAGCTTCTTCTCCTTGAGCCCAGGGTAGACGCTCGACGAGATGACCTCGATGAACTCATCCTCCACCAGTCGCTTGAAGGGCTCGTACCAGCCCGCTTCCTTGATCTTCCGCGTGAGCTCGTAGCTGAACAGGGCGCTTATTATGATGCCCGTCTTCCCGGGCGGGGCCGCCTGGGGGTCGCGCAGGGCGGGGATGGATATCTCGAAGGTGTTGTATTTGCAGAACCTGCGCAGCCATGCGTGGATCTCGTCCGGCTGGACCGAATCCCAGCGCGCGAGCATTCCGTCCAGTTCAGCAATGTGGATTTGCCCGAGCCCGCTTCTGTCGGGGGTGTAGAACAGATGCCCACTGGCTATCTTCCCGAAATCATCGGGCGGAAGGTCCACGCCCAGGAACACGGAGTACACGGACTCGGCTCCCTTGCTCGCTAGGATCTTCTCCCTGCGCCGCTCGAACGTTGGCCGATTCCGCTCGCCCATGCCAGCCGGATCGCTCATCGCGTACAGGGCCGTGAGGTCGGCCGCCCAGACCATCTTTTTGTAGCGATACGCGTTGCCCGCGGCGTCGGTCAGCACCTTGGCGCCAGGGTCAACCTTCACTATTTCAGTATCGAGGCGCACTTCCCCGCCGCGCTCGGCTATCGCGTCCACCAGCTTCTGGATGAAGGCGCCGACGCCGCCCTTGGGATAGACGTAGTCGTTGTAGAGGGCGAAGTAGCTCAGGGCGAAGAACACCGGAGTCTTGCGGAAAAAATGCTGGCCTATGATGTCCTTCAAGCCCTGGTTCGTCGAGAGCTCGTCGAGGCGCTCCTCGAAGGGCGTGTCCATCTTGGAGATCCTGTACATCGTCCGCATGAACTTTATGAGCCACGCGATGAGCGAAGGCACGAGAACGAGGACATTCTTTTTCTTTTTTGCGAAGAGGGGGTTGTCCACCCCGTAGAGGACCTTCATGTCCTCGATGACGGAACGGATGGCCTCGATGATCCTGTCCACATCGCCTTCGCTACCCGGATAGAGTTTCTTGAGCATGGTGGCATAAATGGCGAGGCCTTCTTCCCCCTCGATGCGGATGATCGAATCCTCTATGCCCAGTGTGATCGGGTTGGGCAGTATCTCGATATCGATGCCGAATTCCTTGATCATAGGCCCAACGAGGCCCGCGTTCACCAGGGCCCGAGCCCCGCCCTCGAAGCGGAAGCCTTCCCGTTCGAAGGAGGTCATCAGCCCGCCGCAGCGCTCGTTCTTCTCGATGAGGAGGACGTCCTTGCCCTTGCTGGCGAGGCTCAAGGCCGCGGTGAGGCCGGCGATGCCTCCGCCTACGACGATGATATCCTTGTCTGTCACAGGATCACCCCCCTTTGGCCGAGCAGGGCTATCGTCCTTTCCCATAGGGCTTCTGCCGCCTCGGCGTCGCGAGCGGGAGGAGCCAGTTCTTCCGGGGTCGTCAGGTGGAAGAAGACGTCGGTAACGCCTTCCAACGCGTCGGAGGCGCCTAGATAATAGAGGGCCTCGGCCGATTTGTCGGGGGTGGCGGAACGCGAATCGATGAAGGTGCGCTTGTACCATTTGTACAGCTTGCCGTTGTCCTTCCCGGTCTCGGTCCGCACCATGCCCGGATGCATGGCGTTGATGGTTGCGCCCAGGGGCGCCAGCTCCTTCGCGAAGATGTGCATGGACAGAAGCTGGGCGAGCTTTCCGGCGCCGTAGGCCTTCAGCCCCGAGTACCTGTTCCGCTCCCATTGGAGGTCGTCCAGATCCAATCCCCACATCGCGAACCTGTATCCCTCGGAGCCGACGAAGATGATCCTTCCCTTCCCGTCGCGGCCCAGCTTGGGCATGAGCATCTTCGTGATGACGAAGGGGGCCAGGTAGTGGATGGCGAAATTGGCCTCCAGGCCGTCAATGGTTTCATGGCGGGTTTCGAGGTGGAGCCCCGCGTTGTGGATCAGCGCGTCTATCGGCTGTTCCAGCCCCGCGAGGAAACTACCAGCGCGCTTCATGTCTTCGAGGAGAGTGAGATCGGCTATGAAGTATTCCGCAAGGACACCGAAATCCGCGGCCAGCTCTTCGCGCACGCGCTCCGACTTTTCCCTGTTCCGGTTGATCATGAGGAGCCGCGCGCCCATCGAGGCGTACTTGCGCGCTGCGTAGAGCCCGATGCCCGAGGTGGCGCCCGTGATGACAGCCAGCTTGCCCGCGAAAGAATCGGAGCAGAGCTCGGGCTCCTTCTTCATGTTCTCGAGCATCGCCTGGATGTTCGCCCAGGTATATTCTGACCAGTACTTTCGGATTCCAGTTGTGCCGATCAGCGACTCCTTATATCGATTTTTTCTATTATAACAAGCCCACAAGCGCCCGGCAATGCGGAAGACAGGGGCCGCGGTCCTTGCACGACCCGCGATCCTTGCGCGACCCCCGGCCCTTGCGCGGCGCCGGGGGATATGTTCCCATGTCGACCATGAAGACGAAGCACGTCCTCTTTTTCTTCCTGGCAATCATGGCGGGGCTCATAGCCTTCGCCGCCTTTTTCCCGGCCGAATTCGCGGATTTCCTCAACAGACCCGCCCTGCGCGACCACGCCTTCTTCGTCCACGTGGTCGCGGCCACCCTCTTTTTCGCCAACGCGGCCCTGGGCATGATCTGGGAAAAGCGAAGCCTCTCCTCGGGCCGCAAGGAAGCGATCCTCCACACCTATGAAACCGTAGCGTGGATCGATGCGCGATTCTCCTCGCCCCTCATCATCCTCTCGCTGATCTCGGGCCTCATGCTCTCCTCGATCCTTGGCGAGCTCTGGCGGATCGGCTGGCTATCGTCGGCGTTCATCCTGTTCATGTTATCCGGCATTTTTTGGGTCGTCGGCGATATCCCTACCCAATACAAGGTAAAGCGCCTGATGGACGGCCTCAAGCCCGAAGACCAGGCTCTTCCCGAGGAACTCCTCCGGCTCCTGAAGCTACGCTGGTGGATCAGCTTCAGCGGCGTGGCGCCTCTCGCGGTGGTTTTCGCGCTGATGGTCTACAAGCCGGATGTGCCGACCCTGGGGGCCTTGTTCCGCTGATCCGACAGGCCGCTCATTCGGCAAGCCCCGAGCCCGAGTCAGTACGCCGTGAGCCCCCCGTCCACCGGCAAGGCGACGCCGTTCAGGAAGGACGCTTCGTCCGATGCCAAGAAGAGGGCGGCATTTGCAATGTCTTCAACCGTAGAAAGCCTGCCGAGGGGGATCTCGCCCAGGCGTTCGGCCTTCTTTGCCGGATCTTTGAACAGCTCCCGCATCAGAGGCGTGTCGGCCGTGCTCGGATGGATCGAGTTGCAGCGGATATTGTCCTTGGCGTAGCGAGCGGCTATAGACTTCGTGAGCAAGGTCAGGGCGCCCTTTGTGGTTGTATAGGCCTCCGGCGTGTACTTGTGCCCGATGAGGCCGCAGATCGAGGACATGTTGATGATACTGCCCCCGCCTCCCCGGCGCATGATGGGTATGGCGTGCTTTATGCCCAGGAAGGGGCCTTTCACGTTCACCGCCAGCATGGTGTCGAGGTTTTCTACGGCCATTTCCTCGATGGGCTGGCGGATGTTGATGCCGGCGTTGTTGACGAGGACATCGAGCCTGCCGCTCCGTTCCAAGACCGCGGCGAAGGCCTGTTTCCAGCTCTCCTCCGAGCTCACGTCCAGCTTCAGGAACCAGGCTTGGCCACCGGATGAGCGTAGGGCTGAGGCCACCTGCTCGCCAGAGTCATCCTTCAGATCGCAGATGTACACGGTTGCGCCTTCGGAAAGAAAGCGCCTGGCGATAGCCTCCCCAATGCCCTGGGCGGCTCCGGTGATGAGGGTGATCTTGTTTTTCAATCTCATTTGGCCTTCCTGGCCTCCTGCTCGCAGATTATCCGCGACTCGCCGGGCACCGTCAAGTTTAGCCCCGTCCACCTGGTCGAAGCGAGAAGATTGGATTGTAGGATTTGGGCCCTGCTGGACTTGAACCAGCGACCGACGGATTATGAGTCCGCAGCTCTAACCAACTGAGCTAAGGGCCCGAAAGCGCGAAGCGGGTAGAAACATAGCAGGTCGGCCGAGAAAAGTCAACGCGAGCGGGGCGCGGGAGCCGGCATGACGGCTCGGCGCCTAGCGCGAGGCGAAAGCGGCGAGGTTGCGCTCCACGTACTTGAGGTGGAAATCCGCGTGCCCGGTGTAGATGGAGAGGACGTCGTAGAGGCTCAAGGTGCCCCGTTCGGGGTGCTCGACCTTGGCGGCCTCGCGGGAGGAATCGGGCAGGACGCGCAGGGACTCCACCAGGAACTTGCGCAGGGAGATGGCCAGATCGAGGCAGAAGAGGCCGTCCGAGAGGCCGTACTGGTTTCGGATCCGCCAGCCTTCCTGGTCCCAGACGGGGACGAGCTTGCCGGGCTCGGCCACGGCGCCCCGGATGCGCATGAAGGCGTTGCAGTCGGCGTCGAGGAGATGGACGAGGTGGTCGTTTATGGACCAGGCTCCTTCCACGGGGGGGACGAAGCGCATGGCCGCCGGGCCGAGGCCCGAAACCCTTTCTAGTATGGTGTCGTAGGCGTGCTCGTAAGCCGAGACGAGCGCCAGGTACTCATGCCTTTCCATACTGCCTCCGCCTGATCCGGTAATCGGGTAATGGGGATGGACGCGTTCCGCCCCGCCCGATTCCGAAGTATACTACAGCCATGTCGACAAAAGAACAGTATATCCTCGCCCTGGACCAGGGAACCACGTCTTCTCGGGCAATTTTATTCAACCACGCGGGCATGGCGATAGGCTCCAAGCAGATCCCCTTCAACCAGATATTCCCCAAGCCGGGCTGGGTGGAGCACGATCCCGAGGAGATCCTCTCCACCCAGATCGAGGCCGCGCGGGGCGCTATAGCCGCGGCGCAGATAGAGCCGAGCCAGATCCTCGCGGCCGGGGTGACCAACCAGCGCGAGACCACCGTGCTCTGGGAGCGGGCCACGGGCAAGCCCGTGTACAACGCCATCGTCTGGCAGTGCCGCAGATCCTCGGGCATTTGCGAGGAACTCAAGGCCGCTGGTGCCGAAGCCGAGATCAGGGACAAGACCGGCCTCGTGCTCGACGCCTACTTTTCGGGCACCAAGCTCACATGGCTCTTCCGCGAGCGCCCCGATCTGCGGATACGGGCAGAGCGCGGCGAGCTTCTCTTCGGCACCATAGACTCCTGGCTTATCTACAGGCTCACCGGCAGGCACGCTACCGACCCCACGAACGCCAGCCGCACTCTCCTCTTCGATATACGCGAGAGGCGCTGGGACGAGGGCCTGTGCAAGATGCTCGGCGTGCCTCTTGCGATCCTGCCCGAGGTTCTGCCCTCATCCGGGCACTTCGGCGCGATACGGCCCGAGTTCCTGGGCGCCGAGATCCCCCTGGCGGGAAACGCGGGCGACCAGCAGGCCGCCCTCTTCGGCCACGCCTGCTTCGAGCCCGGGGAGGCGAAGAACACCTACGGCACGGGTTGCTTCACCCTGATGAACGCCGGCCCCTTCCCCGTGCGCTCCACCCACAACCTGCTCACCACCGTGGCTTGGGACCTGGGCAAGGGCTACACCTACGCCCTCGAGGGCTCGGTCTTCATAGCGGGCGCCGTGGTCCAATGGCTCCGCGACCAGATGGGCCTCTTGGCCGACTCGGCCGAAAGCGAGGGCCTGGCGCGATCGGTGCCCGACACGGGAGGGGTTTACCTGGTGCCCGCCTTCGTGGGACTGGGCGCCCCGTATTGGGATTCGGAAGTCCGGGGCACGGCCGTGGGTATAACCAGGGGCACCACCCGCGCCCACTTCGTGCGGGCTGCCCTGGAGTCCATAGCCTACGAGTCGCGCGATCTTTTGGACGCCATGGAAAAGGACTCGGGCCGCAAGCTCGCCTCTATCAAAGCGGACGGGGGCGCCTCGGCCAACTCCTTCCTCATGCAGTTCCAGGCCGACATAAGCGACCGCGCCGTTGTCCTGCCCGAGGTGGCGGAGACCACGGCCCTGGGCGCGGCCTATCTGGCCGGCCTGGCTGTGGGCTACTGGTCGGGCCTGGGGGACGTGAAGAACAACTGGCGGAAGCGACGCGAATTCAAGCCGGCCATGGACGCAGGACTGAGGGCGGCGCTGCTCGCGGGCTGGGACAAAGCCGTGGCCGCGGCCCGATCCTTCCGCAATTGATTCATAGGCCCGAGCGGAGTATAAAGTGCCGTTAGACTAGACTTCCCCATGGAGATGAGAATGACAAGAGCCGAAAAAGCCGTAGCCCTCCACAACGCCGGATCCGCCTGTTCCCAGGCTGTCTTCGCCGTCTTCGCCCGGGATTTGGGCATAGATTACGCCCTGGCCCACAGGCTCGCCTGTGGCTTCGGCGGCGGAGTGGGTCGGAGAGGCATGATATGCGGAGCCGTTTCGGGCGGCGTCCTCGTCCTTTCCGTCCTCTATGGATCGACGCGCAGCGAGGATCAGGAAGCCAAGCTCAAGACCTACGACGCGGTAGCGAAATTCCTCGACGCCATGGAAAAGTCCAAAGGATCCCTGCAGTGCAGAACCCTCCTCGGCGGGCTCGATCTGTGGAAAGAAGCCGACAGGGACGAGATGAAGGCCAAGGGCCTTTCGGACAGCGTGTGCAATTCCCTCATAGCCGATGTCGTAGCGTACATCGAGGACATCCTTCCCCCGGAGATGTGACATGGACGAGCGATTCGAGCAGGGCAGGCTTTTCCTGAAATCCAACTGGCATTTCGTCCGCGAGCTCCCTTCCGACCAGGCCTTGGGGGTTCCCGTCCCTTCCCAGGAGGAGCCCCCGGCCGAGGGGGCATCGGTGCTGCCCCTTCCGGGTTCCGCGGGCGCGCGCGGAGAAACGCTGGCGGCGGGACCG
>DATCUA010000383.1:0-6549 GCA_036567645.1 Rectinemataceae bacterium
CCGGCTCGGCTGTTTTCGGAGCCGGCCCTCGCGTGAAGAGAGCTCCCCCGAGGGACAAGAGAATACCCTACGATCCAGGGCGATTGCCTGTCCTCGATCCGGCCAAGTCCTACATGGCGAGCTGGGTAGTGACAGAATGCATGAAGGAATTCGGACGCTCGGCCAGGGTGGCCACCGTAGACGCCGACCTCGCCTCCACAAGCGGCCTTGAATCGGGACTCTCCTGGGCCGATTCCACCAAGGCCTTCAACGCGGGCGTGGCCGAATCGAACATGATGAACATAGGCGAAGCCCTGGCCTTGCTCGGCTTCAATACCTGGGTGAGCACCTTCTGTCCCTTCTTCGACTGGAGAGTGATGCGGAGAATAGCCATCGGATACCAGGAACGACAGGAGACGATAGAAACAGGAGGATGGCTCTCCGAAGGCCATAACCTCGACCTCACCTTCCTCGCCACCGCCCCGAACTTCGAGACCCGTACCAACGGCTCGACCCACATGGGCAACGACGACGCGCTCGTGTTCGGCGAACTGGCCCATGTCAAGATCGTGGACATATCCTGCCCCAACCAGCTGATTGGCTTCATGAAGTGGGTGATGGAGGGAAACAGGGGTCTTGTGTACGCGCGGATCTTGCGGTCGGCCTCCGCCGTGCTCTACGGCGGGGATTTCGCCTTCGAATACGGAAAGGGCTACAGGCTCAAGGGAGGCTCGGGCGAGGACGCCGTCATCGTCTCGGCTGGACGTGGAGTCTACGAAGCCCTGGCGGCTGCCGCTATCCTGGGGCGGAAAGGCATCGACGCAGGAGTCGTCGATATGCCATCCTTCGACCCCGGGCTCATGGCTTCGTTGTTGGAGGCCGGCCCTCCTGTCATCCTCTCCGAGCAGAACAACGGCTTTCTCTACAAGATGGCCAAGGAGAGGCTTTTCGGAGGCGCGGGCGCCGGGCGCCTCATCGCCCTCAACACCCTCGGCTCGAATGGAGAACGCCGCTTTATCCATTCAGCTACCTATGATCAGCTTCTCGATCGCTTTGGGCTTTCTCCCGAGAAAATCGCGGAAAAGACGATGGAGGCGCTGAGGCGCTGAAAAGCTGAAAAAAGGAAAGGTCATGGAGCGGATAGGCATAGGGATCATCGGCTGCGGCAGGATAGCCGATATGGCCTATGAAGGGTATAGAAGAATCCCGGGTGTCAGGATAGCGGCCGTCTGCGATTCCGACGAGGGAATCGCCGTGCGCCGCCGCGCCGAGTGGGGAGCCGACAAGCACTACACAGACTATCGGAGGCTCCTGGATGACCCGGCTGTCGATGCTGTGGAAATCCTCACTCCCCAGAATACCCATGTCGGCATAAGCCTTGATGCCATCCAGGCAGGCAAGCATATCGCCCTGCAGAAGCCCATGACTATAGACAGGACGGGAGCGAAGCGCCTCGTGGACGCCGCGGCTTCGGCCAAGACGGTATGCAAGGTCACAGAAAACTATATCTTCTACCCTCCCATCCGCTTTGCGTCCAGGATCATAGAGGAAGGTTTCATAGGCAGCCCCTCGTCTATCTCCATCAAGCTCATCGCCGGAGGAAAAGGCGGATGGCCCGTCCCGCCATCGGCTTGGGCCTGGAGGCTCCGCGAGTTCGCCGCGGGCAGGGGCATGCAGACCTTCGACCACGGACACCATCTCTGGTCCACCGCCCGCTTCCTCCTGGGGCCGATAGAGAAGGTCTCAGCTTGGATAGGTACGACATCGTCAATCATCGACTCGCCTGCGGCCATCAAGTGGAAATACCGGGACCGCGAAGCCTTCGGAGTCTGCGAATACGTGTATGGCCAGGACATGGAGATACCCTCGGCCTATTACGCCAACGACGAATGGATCCAAGTGTCGGGTTCGGCCGGCCTCGTGACGATCAACCGATGCACGGGCACCTTGGTCGAAGGCCCTTCGGTGAGCCTCTATTCGGGCGCAACGAAGAGGCAATTCGACATCCCCTCGGACTGGAAGCTTGGATTCGTAGGCTCGGCGTGGAACTTCGTGCGGGCGATCCGCGGCGAGGAAAAACCGCATCTCAGCTTCCCCGAAGCCATGGAGATCCTATCCATCGACCTCGCTATAGCCCGCTCGGCCCATACGGGCAGGGAAGCGCGCCTGAACCCAGATGGATCGATCCTTCCTGCCCCCATGGCATGGCTCGAGAACAAGCGCGAATGCCGGCGTGCGCGCAATGCCCGGCTCGCCCTATCGAAGCCTCATAAAGCCGAAACAACGGAAGAATCGGCCCGTAGCGCTCTCCTGCTCACTAGAGAGTTCGCCTCCAGGCTGAACGCGCCGCTCGAAACCCGGAGCAGCGCACGTATAGGCCTGGAACTCGCAAGTACGGCATATCCTGGCGGAATCAAGCTTTTTTCCATACTCTTGGGAAATGCCACCGTCCTGATCGAGGAAGACAGGCTTCCAGAAAAGCCCGACCTCGAGATCCGCGTATCTGCTGAGGCATGGGAGGGAATCCTCTCTGGGAAGCAGAAGATCGAAACCGCCTACCTGCAAGGACGGCTGAAATTGACGGGGTCGGTGGAAAAGGCGCTCGCTCTGAAGAAATCCTTCAGTCTTTAGCCTCCGTACCGGAAAGGAGCCCGTTGATAGCCGAGGCAGCTTGCATCACGATTCCGATATTGCGCTCCAGGTCGGGCAAGCCCCTGTCTTTCGTCCCCGAGATGCCGATGGCCGCAATTATCCGCCCTTGGTAGTTCATGATCGGGCAGGCGAGGCACACGACATTCGGTTCGTATTCTTCGATATCCACGGCATATCCCTTGCGCTTGACATCTTCGAGCTCCCGACGCAGGGCATCGATGTCCGTAAGAGTGCGCTCGGTAAAACGCTCCAGCTTCCTTCCCCCGAAAAGGCTTTCCAACTCCTCGCTCGAACAGTCGCATATGAGGCATTTTCCAACCGCTGTGCAATACAGTTCTTCCGTATCCCCGATATTCGTGTTCGTGAGGATCCGGTTCGTCCCCTGCTCCCTGTCTATGAACACGGCTTGGGTGCCTGAGCGCACGGCAAGGTGGGCGTTCTCGCTGGTCTTCCGGGCGATATCCCTCAGGAACGGCGAAGTGATCTCGGGCAATTTCATCTGCTCGTAGAGGGAGGAAGCCAGCCCGAAGATGCCGAAGCCCGGGCGATAGACCTTCTTTCCTTCTTCCTGCCTCACCAGTCCATGCTTGCCCAGCGTGGTCAGAATGCGGAATACCGAACTCTTGTCGAGATCCATCACTTCGGCCAACTCGGTGAGGGTGAGCTTCTTTTCCGGATGGGCGGCAATGTACTCCAGGAGGGAAAGAGCCCTGTCGACCGACTGGATGAGCGTGTATTCTTCTTTCATTCCTCGGGGAGTATACACCTGGATACGATCTGATGCCAGGACAGGGTGGCAGGCTCTATCGATCCCCCCTCTCGTACTCTATCTTCCCCCCGATCATCGTCATGTCCACAAGCACCTCATTGAGCCTTTCCTTGGGAAGCTCGGTCAAATCCTCCGATAGGACGATCATGTCTGCGAGCTTTCCCGGCTCGAGGCTTCCCTTGATGTCCTCTTCGAAGGAGGCTCGGGCGCCGTTGATGGTGGCGCAGCGCAGGGCTTCCATGACGCTTATGCACTGGGTCTGGTCGAGCTGTACCTTCTTCGCCCTGTTGTAGCGGTTCACCGCCCCGTCGATCAGAGCCATTCCCACGGGTCCGGAGGGATAGTCGCTCGCAATGCAGGGCTTGATCCCCGCGTCTATCATGCTGCGCAAGGCTATCAGGTACTTCATCCGCTTACCGTAGAAGAGGGCGTAGTTGGCGCCTATGGTGGTGAGCATCCCCGGGTTGACCACGGGAGTGACGTTCAGCCGAGCCATCCTGTCCACGAGATCCTGGTCCACGATCGTGCAGTGCTCGATCCTGTGCCGCAGATCGGGGCGCGGATTCTTGGCGAAAGCCTTCTCGTAGCCCTCCACCATGAATTCCACCGCCAGATCTCCTATGGCGTGGGCCGTGGCCTGGCATTCTGCATCGTTGATCTCGGCAATATACTCGGCTACTTCTTCCCTCTCCCAGCCCCGTTCCCTCGGCAAGCTGGGGTCGTGGTCGTAGGGTTCCCTGGTAGCGCAGGAGGGCCCGCCCGAGCCTCCGTCGATCATGAACTTGCACGAGCCTATGCGGAAATGTTCGTCACCCAGCCCGGTTATCAGCCCAAGGCTCAGAAAATGGGCGTTCTCCGCCTTGGAGTAGGGCTTTCCGAAAATGCTATGGAGCATCATGTAGGAGCGGATCTTGAAGATCCCTCGTCTGCAGAGCTTCTGCATGATGTGGTAGGAAGTCTTCCCGCACTCCCCGGGATCGTGGATCGAGGTTATGCCGTTTTTGAGGGCGAATTCGTGGGATTTCATTGCGGCCCTGGCCTGCTGCTCCTCGGTGTACTCCACCTTGCCCCAAAGCCAGAAATGCGTGTGACCCCTGACCATCCCGGTCAGTTTACCATCGATCACTTCCACCTCGTCCTTGGGGTACTTGGCCGCGTCTTCCGGCTTGAAGACCCCCAAGTACTCAAGAGCCTTGGAATTGTACATGCAGATGTGGCCGCCCCCGTGCATGCAGTGCACAGGGTTATCGGGCGCTATGGCGTCGAGCTCCTCGATTGTGGGGTGGCGGGCCTCGGGCAGGAGCAAGGGCTCGTAGCCCATCATGGATATCCATTGCCCCGGCTTCTTCCGTGCTACCGCTGTCCTGAGCAGATCCAGCATCTCCGCCAAGCTCTTGCAATTCGCATAGAAGGTGTCGATCATCGCCGCGTCCGGCCCCTTGTCCAGGAGGCCGGAGAGGATGGGATGGAAATGCGAGTCGATGAAGCCCGGCATGAGCGTTCGGCCCTCGAGGTCTATCACTCGTGTGTCGGGATCGAGGATGCCCTCGAGCTCCGCTTCGCTGCCGGCAAAGACTATCCGCTCGCCCCTGATGGCCAAGGCTTCTACGATCTCGTCCCTGTCGTTGAGGGTGAAGACGCGGCCGTTCCTGAACGCGATATCGGCCTTCTTGTCGACATAGTTCATGGCATCCCCCATCTGAATGAAAAAGGCTTCCTCGCGGAAGCCTCGAACATGCCCAGACGGGAGAACCCGAATCAGCCCCTCTGGACAATTCCTGCGTATCGCACGGTATTCACGCAATCGACTAGATGCTCATTTCACACTGCATTTTACTGTGCAAAATGAATTTCATCCATCATTCTGCATCAGAGTCTATCATAGGTGTTCTGCTTTGAAAATAGGAAAATATTTCTTACAATACGACTTTTCCACCACGAGATTTGGCGATAGCCGAGGCAGGATGAGCAGCAGAAAAGTGAATTCGTTTCTGGGAGATTTACAATTCCACCCAACGCTCATGCACCATATACGCTCCTGATCAAAGCAAGGAGCTGGTCATCATTCAAGAGCGCTGGGAAGCTCAGTGACTTCCGAAGTGCTGACCAATCGGGCCTGTCAGTCTCAAGATCTGGAACTCGAGAACGTAGCATGAGAGGAGCCAGAGTCCACTCAATTCTTGCTACCATTCTGTCTAGACGGATGGGCTCATTATACTTTTCCACCGCCCCGCCCGAGAGGCCGTTGATGTTGATCCAGTTGTTGACGTCGGGGTCGATGAGGGCGGCGAGCTCGTTGACGTCCTGGGGCACGCGCATGACAGCCGAATCCATTTTGCAGGAATAGATAGAGTAGGTGGCCTGGGTGGGTTCGGTGTCGCCAATGTAGGTAGCGCTGCCAGGCGGCAGACCGGCCGTCTCCTCGGATACCCCCGAAAAGGGCAGGTTGGAGACCTTCCGCTTGAAGGAGCCGCCCTTTCCGAGCTTACCGAGCCTTATGGGGGCGCGAGCTTTTTTCCGCTTCATTATTTAAGACGAGCCGGAGGAAGGCGGGAAACAAGCGGCCTTGAATCGAATAGCTGTTTCCGCGGCGATAGTATTATATGATGTTGCTCATGAAGGGAGCTTTGGAGACAATCAATAGCCTGGAGCGGGATGGAATCATCGGCCGCTACGCGATCGGCGGCGCAATGGCGGCGGTGTTTTACTCTGAACCTATAAGCACCTTCGATCTGGATATTTTTGTGGTTTTTCCGACCAAACCATCAGGCTTGATCAGCCTCTCTCCATTGTATGAAGCCTTGGCAAACCGTGGATACCGCGAATCCGGGGAATGCGTAGAAATCGAGGGGATACCTGTCCAATTTTTACCCGCTTACAACTCCTTGGTCGAAGAAGCGCTCCAGAAGGCGATAGACGTAATCTACGAAGGCATTCCGACGCGGGTCCTCGGATGCGAGTATTTGATAGCTATCGCAGTTCAGACAGGACGGCCGAAAGACAGAAGCAGGGTGGAGATGCTCATGTCGTTCGCCGAGTTGGATATCCCTCTCCTGACTGACATTTTATCTCGTCATGGCTTAAAGGGAGCGTGGGAAGCATGGACTCGATAAAAACCGAATTGGACCGCATTCTCGCCATGAAGAGAG
>DATCUA010000384.1:0-1867 GCA_036567645.1 Rectinemataceae bacterium
GCGGCTCGGAACGAGGCTCGCCTTTCCAATGCAGGTGCGATCTTTTTTTGCATTTTTTCTCCTGTTCGCGCGCTTCAGGCATGAAGGGAAGGGTTCCGCCCCGACGCCTTCGCGCCCCGGGCCGCGCGCCCAGCCCGGGAATGGGTATTCATTTTCCGAGTATCAGGTCGTCGACGGAGATGGCGTTGGCGTAGAAACAGATGAAGCCCACACCCGTCCCGGATATGCCGAAATGCGGCAGGGACTTGACCATGGTACCGTTGATCCAGAACTCCAGCTTCTGCCCCCTGCGGCGCACTTCGAGCCTGTTGTCGGAGGGGCCAGGCTTGATTGCCTTGTGGGCTGTCCAGGGCACGTAGAGGTTGGTGGCCTCGGGCAGGACATCCAGCACGGCGTAAGCCCCATCCGGACTCAAGGCGAAGACGAGGAGGCGCCCGGCGGAATCGGCTTCCCAGACAAGGCCCATGGAATCGTCAGCCCCGCCCGAGTCGTGCCTGAGCGCAGCCGAGAGCGAATAGTCGGCGGATCGGTCGAAATCGAGGGGCACGAGGGCGAGCGCTCCCGCATCGGTCTTTCCCGCCAAGCGGTAACGGCCGGCCAAAAGCTTGTATTCGGCGGCTTCGCTTGTGCCGAGGGGCCAGCCTGCCGCGTTGGAGGAAAAGTCTTCCTTCCACGCCTTCTGGCGAGTGGCGGCCTGGGGCGGGAGGACTGGTTTGGCTGGGGCGGCCTGGGGAGGCGTGGCTCCCTGGGGCGTAGCGGCTTCCTGGGACGCCTTCGCCGGCTCGGCCGGAATCCAGATCGGGTTGCCCTTCTTGTCTATCCAGCCGAGGGCGCCCGAGGAGAGCCTGACCTGGGCCAAGCCTTCGGGCCCGAAGGGCCAGGCATCGGCGAAGGCGGGCTGGATAATCCAAGAGCCGCTCGAGTCGATATATCCCCAGGACGATCCCCGTTTGGCCGCGGCCAGTCCGCCCGAGAAGGGCATGAGCTTTTCGAAGGGGCCGGGAATGGCGATACTCCCATTCTTGTCTATGAATTTCCATCCGTCCGAATCGCGCACCGCCGCCAAGCCCTCGGAGAAGGGCAGCGCGTCTTTCCAGGGAGCGGCCGGGAATGCGGGCTTGCCTGAGCGGTCTATGAAGACGATCTTGTTCCCTTCCGCCGAGCAGGCGGCCAGCCCCTCAGAAAAACGGTACGGCACCAGGGGATGATTGGAGATGAGGAGGAATTTATGCGAACCGGTGGTGTCGAGGAAGAGCTCCAAGGGAATATTCCCGTCCATGCGAGCGTAGGCGAGTCCTTCAGAAAAATATCCCACCTCGTCGTATTCGGGGGCCACTCTCCAAATCCCCGTCTTGTCCATGAAACCCCAGAGCCCGTTCGAGCCCTTGGCCGGCGCGAATCCTGCGGCGAACAATCCGATCTCCAGGAGATCCGGCTCGCGCAGGACGAGTCCGTCCACGCTCGCGAGTCCGTAGAAGGGGCCGCCCGCTGTTCCGGGAGCGACGCCCTTCGTCCCCGATGCGCCGCCGCCCGTCGTTGTCTCGCTCGTCGTCGGCCCGCCAGTAGTCGCCCCGCCCGAGCCTCGTATCACAACCAAGCCTGACTGGATGCCCCAATCGGGGTCTATGTCCAGGAGCCCTGGCTCGAGGACGAGCCTGCCCGATGCGTCGACGACTCCATACGGGCCTGTCGTCTCCGAGCCGGGCTTGGAGACGAGGGCATATCCCTCGGAATAGGTGGAGGCGAAGCCCCATTGGGCCGACGCGGGCGCCGGGCCTTCGGCGGATTGCCCGAATGCGGCGAGGTTTCCAGCGACGCGCGCCAGGAGCTTCCCCTTCGCGTCTATAAAGCCCCGGTTCTTGCCGTC
>DATCUA010000385.1:0-1614 GCA_036567645.1 Rectinemataceae bacterium
GGAGATCGAATGAAGCCGATCCCGAGCTCGGAAACTACCGCGAGATATACGAGACCGCCCGCCAGACGGCATCCGACATCGAAGCCGCTCTTGGTGATTTGGATCCTAAAAGCCTCGGCGAGATGCGTCCCCAGCTGGACGCCTATCTTGGCCAGGTAAGGCTCCTCGCCAAGACGGCGAACGAACTCGACGCTATCATCGGAGAGATCCCCATGGCCGAGCTCGCCAAAGACAAGGCGGACCTTCTCAAGAAGGCCGAGACTTCGGAACCGGGTCTCAAGGCGGAGTACCTGGCGAGCGCCCGGGAGATAGCGAACCAGGAAACATCATTCGCAGGCCTCAAGGAGCAGAGGGAGCTTATCGGGCTACGGCTCGAGTCTTCCGTCAACCAGCTCACCCAGTTGAAGATCGACCTGGCGAAGGCCAGGGCAGCCGATAGCCAGAGCGCTCTATCGAGCGGAGAGACAGCTCTCGCAGACATCCGCGCAAAATCCCAGGAGCTCTCCCGCTACCTCGACGATCTCAAGAGTGGACAGCTCGAAGCGCTCGCCGATCCCTTTGCTGAGCTGGAAAAAGCTCTGGCCGAGAAGGAGGGGGGAAAGGTCGGAACCTAGGGTTTCAGTGGCCCGACAGGGACCAGACAGCCTGCATCATCGTGTCGGTGCCCCGATTGTCGATGTAGATGCCAGGAAGCCGGTAGGGCTGGATGCGTTCCAAGGGCGGAGCCAGGTTGTCCGAGGTGCGGATTCCCCTGTAGCCGAGTGAGCGCGCCAGAGCCTGTATCGCTTCATTGCCCGCTCCCGAGCCGAATGGAAGGGCGAGGAATTCTACTGGCATGCCTATGCGCTTTTCTATCTCGAGCTTCGATTCCTCGAGTTCGATACGAACGTCCTCCAGGCCTAGCTCTCCCATCCGCGCGTGGCTCTTGCCGTGGGAGGCCATGGTGAAGAGCTTCTGCCCGTTCTCGTCCTCGTATCTCGCCATCTCGGCTATCTGATTCCAGTTCATGTAGCCCACATCGCCCACGAAGCCGGAGATCAGGAAAAAGGTGGCTTTGATGCCATATTCCCTGAGGAGGGGATAGGCGATGGCGTACATGGATAGATCCCCATCGTCAAAGGTGATTATGGCGGCATCGTGCTCTAGCTTCTTCTTTCCTGCGGCGTAATCTAAAAGCTCGCCCAGGTCTATAATCTGGTAGCGGGCTCTGATGAATGCCAGATCGTGCTCGAAATTGTAGATATCCCTGTTGTATTCATTGCCCGTCCTGCCGAAGACGATGTTGTGGTACATGAGAATGACTACCCTCGGAGATTCCCGCTTGGGAACCTCGTGAGCCGCGAGGCTTTCGCCGCTCACAGTCATGGCGGCAAGCCCGGCTTTACGCGTCGGATTCTCCCAATATCTCACCTCTGGAATCCCTTGGTTCTTGGCTTCCGCGGCCCCTGGAGCAGAGACGCAGGATGCAAGTATAAGCCCTGAACAGAGAGATAGGATGAGGGCGAGGAATACAGTCAGACGGGAATATCGCATCACGACTCCAGGAGCAACAATCTGGAATATTGGGTACTAAAATAAACCGCTTGATCGGGAGAATCAAGCCAGCGATAATCG
>DATCUA010000386.1:0-2328 GCA_036567645.1 Rectinemataceae bacterium
AGCGGCGAAGACCGCAAGCCGCGTAGGCCCGCTCCCCGAGACCAGGCCCCCCGCGCCGACGACAGGGCAAGGAGCTAAGCTATGATGATCCCCAAGAGAGTCAAGCACAGAAAGCAGCAGCGCGGCCGCGTGCACGGCGAAGCGCATACGGGGAACACGATCGCCTTCGGCGAGTACGGCCTCATATGCCTCGAGCCCGAGTGGCTCACCAACAGGCAGATCGAAGCCGCCCGTATCGCCCTCAACCGCTATATCAAGCGCGGCGGGAAGCTCTGGATCCGCATTTTCCCGGACAAGCCCTTCTCTAAGAAACCGCTTGAAACACGAATGGGAAAGGGAAAGCCCGGACCGGAATACTGGGTCGCCGTCGTGCGCCCTGGCACTGTCCTCTTCGAATTGGCCGGCGTCGAGCCCTCGGTAGCCGAGGAAGCCATGCGTCTGGCCGGATCCAAGCTGCCTGTCAAGACCAGGTTCGCCCTGCGCGCGGATACGGAGTAAAACAATGAAGAATTCCTTCAAGGACCTGAAACCCGAGGAACTCGTCGCCAAGCGCGAGGATCTCAAGAAAAAGTACTTCGACCTGCGCTTCCAGATGGTGGTGGGGCATGTCGAAAATCCCCTGGAGAAGAGGAACCTCAGGCGTCAGATCGCCCGCCTCGAAACCCTCATCGGCCAGTCCAAGACCAAGGCCGGCGAAGGTCTGAAGGCGTAAGGGCCTAGGAGATAACCGTGGATACCGACGTTCAGAAATCCAACAAGACCAAGCTGGTTTTGCAGGGTGTCGTGACTTCCGACAAGATGGCCAAGACCATCGTCGTTGAGATCATGATGCGGAAGCTTCACCCGCTGTACAAGAAGTACGTGACCAGGTCCAAGACGCTCAAGGCTCACGACGAGAAGAACGAAGCCCATGTCGGGGACACCGTCAGGGTTGAGGAGTGCAGACCCCTCTCCCGCGACAAGCGATGGCGGCTCGTCGAGATCGTCGAGCGGGCGAAATAGGCTGACGGGAGAACACTATGATCCAAGTCGAGAGCATGCTCACCGTCGCCGACAACTCCGGCGCCAAGACGGTCCAGTGCATCAAGGTCCTGGGCGGCACCCGCCGACGCTACGCCTCGGTGGGCGACATCATCGTCGTGGCCGTGAAGTCGGCGCTTCCCAATTCTTCCATAAAGAAGGGAACCGTCGAGAAGGCCGTGATCGTCAGGACTCACAAGGAATATCGGAGGCCGGATGGCACCTACATCCGCTTCGATGACAACGCCTGCGTCATCATCGACGCCAATAAGAACCCGAAGGGTAAGCGCATCTTCGGGCCGGTCGCCCGCGAGCTCAGGGAGAAGGATTACATGAAGATCATCTCCCTGGCTCCCGAGGTCCTCTAAGGAGTGGATATGGCCGAGATAAAATACAAACTCCGAAAGGAGGACCTTGTCCAGGTCATAGCCGGCAAGGACAAGGGGAAGCAAGGCAAGATCCTCAAGATCGACCGCGAGAAAGGCAGGGCGATCGTGGCCGGCATCAATATGATGAAGAAGGCCATGAAGAAGAAGAACCAGCAGGATCGCGGCGGCATTGCCGAGATCGAGGCTCCCCTGCACATATCGAATCTCATGATCGTCTGCAAGAAGTGCGGCCCGGTGAGAATCGGCTACAAGATCGAGGGCGAAACGAAGAAGCGCGTGTGCCGCAAGTGCGGGGAGGTGCTCTGATGGCGGAGACCAAGGTCTATGTTCCCCGGCTGAAGAAGATCTACAAGGAGAAGATCGCTCCCGAACTCTTCAAGGAGATGGGATACGATTCTTTCATGCAGGTCCCAAGGCTGGTCAAAGTCATCGTGTCCATGGGTGTAGGCGAGGCCAAAGAGAACAAGAAGCTTCTCGACGCCGCTGTAGGCGATCTCGGCATCATCACCGGGCAAAAAGCCGTGAAGACGAAGGCGCGCAAGTCCATTGCAACTTTCAAGATCAGGCAGGGCCAGGAGATAGGCGCCAGGGTCACCCTGCGCGGCAACTACATGTGGGAGTTCCTGGACAGGTTCATGAATGTGGCCCTGCCTCGAGTCAAGGACTTCAGGGGAGTAAACCCCAACGCTTTCGACGGTCACGGGAACTATTCGCTCGGCCTCAACGAGCAGATCATCTTCCCGGAGATCGACTTCGACAAGATCGAAAAGGTGATGGGACTGAATATCGCGATCGTGACGACCGCGAGGACCGACCGGGAGGCGAAGAGCCTTCTTGGCATGTTGGGCATGCCCTTTAGAAAGTAAGGTAGGCGTACATGGCACGAAAGGCGATGATCCTAAAGGCTGAGGAAAAACCG
>DATCUA010000387.1:0-7501 GCA_036567645.1 Rectinemataceae bacterium
AAGCGGCTGCGGAAGCGGCGCCGGAAACCGCGCCCGTCCCGACGGCCCCTCCCCGCAATCCCGATCGGGCGTTCTCCACTGCCTTGCGAGCCTTCCACGCGTAGAGCACCAGGGAGATGGCTATAACCCCGTAGCCGATGAACTGGCGGAAGTACTCGCCAATCATGGCCGAGCCGAAGAGGTTCTGGCCCGCCAAGGGGGATACGATGAACATGGCGTGCAGAAGGATCACGCCTATGAATACGTTGGGTATGGAAGCGTGGGTGACCGAAGCCCCGCCCACGAGTATGGCGGCTGCGGCGAAGAAGCTGGTCTGGTCGTGGGCGTTGTAGGTGGCGAGGTTGCCCATGTTCTGGAGGAAGATGATCTGGCCGGCGCAGGCGAGGGCTGTCGAAATGAGGATGGCGACGATCCTGGTGCGCTCGACAGGAATACCCGATGCGTCGGCGACGGCCATATCCTGGCCCACCGCCCTCATGTCCTGGCCGAGCTTGGTTTTCTTGAACCAGACGATGAAGACGCAGAGGGCGGCTATGACGAGGAAGGTGACCAGGGGTATGGCGAAACCTCCGACCCTCAGCATGAGGATGTTGTCCAGGGACTGGCGCACGGACTCCAGGTTGAGCGTGTTCCGTATCCCGTAGCCGCGCGAGAGGATGATGGCAGGATTCCGTATGGGAATGACCGAGCCCATGAGATAGAGCACCAGGAATTGGTAGATGCCGTTGATGAAGAAGGCGAGGATGTAGCCGGTCACCATCTCGCGCCCCTTGGCCTTGTTCATGACCGCCCCGCAGATCCAGCCGAGAAGGAGAGAAATGGGCAGGCCCACGAGGAGGGCGAATACCAGGCCCTGCCAGCCCGCCACACCCCAGTCCACTGCGAAGATGAGGCCGATCTGCCCCGCCATGGCGCCCAGGGTCATGGCGAAGTTGAGTCCCATGCCCGCGTAGATGGGCAGGAGGAGGGCTATGACGAGGAAGGAGTTGCGTCCCAGCCTCGTGATCACCTCCTGGATTATATAGGGGATGGAGAGGCGGGAGGGTCCGATGGCGGCTATGGTTATAATCAGGAATATGAGCACGACGGCGTTTTCGGAAAGCCAGGTGCTGAAGGTCTTGCGCTTGGGGCTCATTTGCTCACCTTAACCTTGCGCGTGAGCGCGTAGAGGATCATCCCGTTGGAAACGATGATCCGGATGACCTCGGACATATCGGTCTGCAGGATGGAATTGATGACGGAGGGGGTCATGGTTAGCAGCCCTTGGAAGAGGAAGGTGCCCACCAGGACGTTGACCATCGATGCCTTGTTGACGCTGGCTCCCCCGATGAGGATGGCTGCCACGGCGGGGAAAACCATGGGGCTGGGCGCCGTGTAGAGCTGGACGAAGCCGAAGCTCTGCTGGTAGACGATGATCCCCACGGCTCCCAGGAAGGTAGAGAGTATGACCGAGGTGGTGCGCATCTTGTCCGCCGACACTCCAGATGCCCGGGCGAAATCGGGGTTGGAGCCTACGGCCGTCATGGCCGTGCCCGTCTTCGTACGCAGGAAGATCCACATGAGGAAGGCGCAGAGTCCCACGAAGAGGAGGAGTCCCGTGGGGAAGACGAAGAAGCGGCCTATCCTGATGGCCAGGAAGTCGTTGAGTATCTTCAGCCAATAGCCTTCCACGGTTATGGTGGGGCGCAGGCCCTTACCGGTGAAGCCCCAGACCATGGTGGGGTTGGAATAGGGAAGGACGAGCCACATAATGCACATGAGCATGACGAAGGAAAATCCCACGTACATCGCTATGGTCATCTCCTCGCCCTTGACCTTGTTGAGGAGCTTTCCGTAGACCCAACCGAAGAGGAGGGCGAAGGGTGTGGAGAGGGCTATGGCCCCGAAAAAACCCATGAAACCCTTGAGCTCGAACTGGAGCGAGAGGGTGGCGCCCAGGAGCCCGGCCACCACGCCCAGGGCGAGGCCGAAGTTGAGGCCGCAGCCCGACTGGATCATGGGCACGAGGGCGAGGACGAGGATTGCGTACTGGCCGAAACGGTTGAGGACGTCCGAGATGGATGCGTCCAGCCGCACGCCGACGAATGGAGCCAGGACGAACAGGGATACGAGGAAGAGGAAAATGATGATCCTCGGCCAGCCGAAATCCTGGATGAAGGTCTTGAGCTTAGGCATGGGCGGCCTCCCGGGTTTTCTGTCCCGCCGCGCCGGCCATGAGGATGCCGAACTCGGCTACATCGGCTCGGGGCGGGAGGATTCCGGCTATCCGACCCTCGTCGATTATGGCTATCCGGTCACAGATCGATCGGAGTTCCTCGAGCTCGCTCGAGATCATGACGATCGTGGTTCCGTATTCCTGATTGTACTTTCGTAGGGTATCCAGAACCAGCTTCTTGGCGCCCACGTCTATACCCCGCGTGGGCTCGGACACGAAGAGCAGGCGCGGCTTGAGGGCGAATGCCTTGGCTAGACAGATCTTCTGCTGGTTGCCCCCCGAGAGTTCCTTGGCCTTCTGCTTGTGGCTCGTGCATTTGATATCCAGCCGTTTGATGTACTCTTCGGAAAGCTTCTCCATTCCCGCCTCGTCGCGCAAGGAGAAAAGCCCCCCGAGCACCGGCTTCAGATATTCCTTCCTCACCTGCATGGCAGTGAAGGCAATGTTCCAGTCCAGACTTTCGTCCAAGAGGAGGCCCACGCCCCGCCTATCCTCGGATACGAAGGCCATGCCCGCCTTGAGCGCGGCTGCCGGATCGTTGAGCGGAACCTGTTGCCCCTCGAGGACTACCTCGCCCCCGGCCGCGTAGAGGCCCATGATCCCGTTGGGGATGCCCAGCTTGCCTTGGCCTGCTAAACCGCCTATGCCGAAGATCTCTCCCCGCCTCACCTCGAAGCCCACGTCGCGCACCGTCTCGCCTGGCATATCCACCCAGAGCCCCTCCACCTTCAGGGCTATTTCGGAAGCCAGATCCCTGTCGGATTCGCGGGAGGATTCGGAGGACAGCGAGCGCCCCATCATCCAGGAGGCTATGTCCTTGATGCCCACTCCCTCGGTTGGGACATCCTTGACCACTCGCCCGTCCCGCAGGACGACGATACGGTCGGCCACTTCGACGATTTCCTGAAGCCTGTGAGAGATGAAAATGATGGCCACTCCCTCGGCGGCGAGGCGGCGCAGGGATTCGAGGAGAATCCGAGCCTCGCTCTCCGTGAGGACAGCCGTAGGTTCGTCCAAGACGAGGATGCTCGTGTTCTCCCGCGATATCTCGCGCGCTATCTCCGTGAACTGCTTGTGCCCCACCGGCATTTCCGAGACCAGGGTGTCGGGCTCCAATTTCACTCCCAGCTTGGCTATGGCGGATTCGGAACGCTTCTTCATGGTCTCCCGCTCCAGGATGCTCATCCGAGGACCGAAGAAGTCGTTGAGGAGGCTGGGCCTCATGGGCTCCCTGTTGAGGACGATGTTCTCCGCCGTCGTGAAGCCGGGTATGAGGCTGAACTCCTGATGGACCATACCGATGCCTGCGTCGAGGGCGTCGAAGGGGCTGGAAAAGCCCGTTTCCTTGCCCTTGAGGAGTATCTTTCCCTTGAAGCCGCCCGTTTCGGCGATGACCGGCATCCCGAAGAGGATCTTCATCAGGGTGGTCTTGCCTGCCCCGTTTTCGCCCACCAGGCCGAGTATCTCCCCTGCATTCAGGTCGAAACTCACGTCCTGGAGCACGACGTTGCCGTAGAAATCTTTGGAGATGTTCCTGAGGGAGAGCAGCGTTTCATCTTGTCCCATATGGTGTCCTGAAAGAGAGCTGTGCGCGGTTCGGTATCCGGACAATAGAGGCGCCGGACCCAGGGCCCGGCGCCTCGTGCTGAGCGCGATTCGGCGCGGAATCCCGAAAGGAACCGCGCCGCGAGGATATCACTTCTTCATCGTGATGTTGAAGTACTTGTCCGCCACTTTCTGCTTGGTGGTGGGGAGGAAGCCCTTGCCGAAGATATAGGTGTCCATGTAGATGAGGACCTGGTTCTTGGCGCGGACGCCGGTGCCCACGTCCTTGTAGTAGGCTCCGTTCCACTTGGCTCCGGGGGTGAACTTGCCCAGGGCCTTGAACACGTCGTTGAGGCTATCCTTCTTGGCCTTGCCTTCCACGACGGTCTTGGCGAACTCGCCCAGGCCGGCTGTTAAAGTGTAACCGTAGGAGAAGGCCCAGGTGCCGAACTTGCCGGCTCCGCCCTTGGCTTTCACGGCTTCTTCGACCTTCTTGAGGATGGCGGAGAAGTCGCCCGCTTCCTTGGAGAGGTCGAGTCCGAGTGCCCCGGGGTAACCCATGAGGGGGCTGGGGAGGTCGGCTTCGACGAACATGCCGCCATAGGCGAAGAGCTGCTTGAGAAGGGGCTCGGTGTGGGCGTCGTTGGTGCAGAAGAAGGCCGTTTCCTTGCCGTACTTCTCGATCCACTGGGGAACCTTCTCGAGGATGAACTGCTGGGCTCCGGGAACGCCGACGTCGGAGGTGGGGTCGGGGGCGGTCTCGAAGGCGAACTTGATGCCCAGGTCCTTGCAGGCCTCTTCCATGATGGCGCGGCGGCGGCCCAGGGACTCGTAGCTCATGTGGCGGGCGAAGGAGATATGGACGAAGGTCTTGGCCCCCAGCTGCTTGGCCGCCCAGATGATGGTGTAGCCGCGGGACACGAAGTCGGCGGAAAGCGCGAGATCGGCCGCGCTCTGGATGACGAGGGGGTCCTCATGGGGCTCGCCGGCGAGGAGGAGGATGTCGGGCCTCTTGGCCTTGACGCGCTTGAAGGCCTCGGTGGTGCCGGGGATAGCCTGGTTGATGACGATGGCCTTCATGAGGGGGTCGTCGGCGAGAGCCACGACGGAGGAAATGAAGGTCTCCTGCTGGGACATGAAGTCGTCGGGATAGGTGATGTGCTGGATCATCCCACCGTCTTTGGCCGAACCGTAATCCTTCACCAAGCGCTCGGCGCCGCGCAAGTCGTCCTCAGATTGGGAAACCGTGCCGGTTACGACGCCGATATGGAACTTGGCCTTGGCCTGTGCGAAAGCCTGGGCTCCCGCGAGGATGAAGGTCAGCGCCAGCAGAAAGGCGGTGAGCTTCGCGATCTTTTTCATAGAACCTCCTAGACGGATACGGCCTCGAAATGAGGCCGATTCATTGTACACCCAAGAACGGCCGAGTCAAGCGAAAACAAGCGGGCGCCCTGGCGGCAAGGCCGAGGAATCGCCGCCAACGCAGCGGGGGAGGGGCTTGCGGGAAGCCCCTCCCCTGCTACAATGGAAACGGATGAAACCCCACTTCAGGCGCTTCAGCGAGGAGTTCTACTACTACTCCAGCCAGCTCGTGCTCTTCTTCATCCTCACCATATTCCTCACCTCGGGCTCGCTCGCCATGGGCATGGCGCTCTCCCTGGTAGTGCTCGGCTTCATGGTCCTTCAGACCCTCCTCCTCGTCACCCAGGGGCACAAGCCGGCCCTGCGCTTCCTCTATTCTCTGATCACGCCGGTAGGCTATTCCATTTTACGGGCATCGACGAGCAGCTTGGATTTCACCGAGACCACCAATGTCCTCCTCTGGGGAGCGGCTATCTACATAGGTTTCTTCCAGGCCATTTCCCTCTCGCTCAAGGTGGGCTTCCTCAAGCGCCTCTCGGAGGCGGCCCTCTCCCTTGGCTCGGCAGTAATCTTCTTCGCCTTCTATTATTACCTCGATTTGAGGATCGGCCTTTCAAGGGATTTCCAGTCGGGAGCCCTGACCAGGGAAGCCTATATAGAGGCGCTGAAGATAGGCGCCTATGGCCGGGGTCTCAAGAGCTTCGCGGCCTCGCCCCAGCATCTCTTCGCCCTCCTCGGCATAGCCAGTTTCGATATCATGCTCCTCGCCGCGCGCATGCGGGCATTGCGGCTCAGGGCGAGGCTGGACGGCTTCCTCGAGAGCCCGCCCAAACCCGAGAAGGAAGCCGGAAGCGCGCAGGAACCCAAGGCCGAAGCCGAACCAGAGAACCGCCAGCCGACGCGCCACCTCATAACAGCGGTCTCTTCGGATATCGTGGGATTCACCGCCCTCTCGGAGCTCTTGGGCTCGCAAAAGGCCGCCGATCTTCTGAACCGCTATTACGCCATCTGGACCAGGGCGGCCGGAGCCCAGGGAGGCCGTATTGGCTCGATCACGGCCGATTCGGTAGTGCTCCTCTTCGGCCTGGTCGACGAAACTCAAAACCCCGAACGGGCACTCTACGCCGCCTACGCCTTCCAGGACGCCCTCCAGGGCTTGAGAGAGGATCTTGCGGCCCTATCCCTCCCCGCCGATTTCAAGGTTTCCATAGGAATCCACACGGGCACTGTCATCTCGGCTACCCTGGGCCCGCCAGGGGAGCAGAAGCGCAGCGTCTTCGGCGATACTATAGCCGTGGCTGCCCGCCTGGACTCCCTCTGCAGGGAACTCCACCAGGAACTCCTGGTGAGCCACGCAACCTTCAGGCGCCTGAGCCTGGAGAGCCAGGCGACCCTGGAGCGGATGGGCGAAGTGCTCCTCCGCCAAAGCACGCGGCCAGTGCCCGTATACGCGAGAAAATGAGGCGGAAAGACGATATGATAGAGACCATGGAACGGAAATCCCAGTCAGGCCCCCGCGCCGGATCGCTGATCTTCGGGAAGAAGGCTCCCACCTTTGCATTCTCACTCGCGCTCGCCCTGGCGGCGACTTTTGCGACGGCGGCCTTGGCCGCCTCGTGCTCGGGCCGCATGGAGACGAGCATACGGAACGACCTGAGCGCCCGCGTGGCCATACGGGTGGAAGTGCCCGATGCCCTGGCGGCGCGGGTTCGGCAGATAGGGGGAATGGCTCCCGGCTCTCCCCTCTTCAATGCCCAGAAGATCAGGGACGAGTTCGAGGGCCGATCCACCATGAACCTGGTCGACCTCTCCGTGCCCAACCCAGAGTCGATGACATCGGTGATATGGATTCCGGCTTTGCCCAGCCTGGCCTCGGACTCGAGCCTCGTCCCCCCCGGCCTTCTGAGCCTCAAGACCGTGCCGGCGGGCGGAGGCAAGCCCGCAATGAAGGAGCTATCCTTCTCGCTCGACAGGCAGAACGCGGCCAAGGCATTCAAGCTCTTTCCCGGCCTGGATTCCCGGCTCGTCGAGAGCCTGAGTCCTCCCGCCCTCGAGACCGATCCCCTCTCTGCGGCCGACTATCGCATGAACCTGGAGACGGTGATCGTGGGCAAGAAGGCCATGCCGGCCTTCGACGCCTGCTTTATCGAGATATCCGTCATAGCGCCCAAGTCCATCCTGGAATCGGGAGGGGGAACCGCCCTGGGCCAGGTGTTCAAAGCCAAGATCCCCCTCATGGACATCCTCACCCTGGAGCGGCCCGTAGCTTTCCGGCTCATGTGGGCCGACTAGTCCGAGGGGCGATCGGGCGACGTGGGCCCCGCCACCCGGCCGGCATAGCTAGGCGCGAAAACGGCCCGGGGCGGAAATGCGGGAGCG